>DHOF01000143.1:4733-9862 GCA_002411615.1 Ruminococcaceae bacterium UBA5397 | reverse complement strand
CTTTTCAATTTCCATCCAATCGGATACGGCGTGACGCATATGGCGTTTTCCTTTTACCATGCCCGCCTGCTGAATCGCGCCTCCGTACAGAAGCAGCTTTTCTGTCAGCGTCGTTTTACCCGCATCCGGATGCGAAATAATTGCAAAAGTACGTCTCTTTTTAATTTCTGCTTTATAATTGCTCACAGTGTGACCTCCGAAAAATCAAATACATTTTATTCTACCGCAAAAAAAGCAATTTAGCAAGAAAGTTGTTTAAACAGAAGCAGTATTTTTTATCAAGTATGCCCAGAAAAAAATTTCCCGCATTTTAAGCTCAAAATAAGTTTATAAAAGACCGAAAGTGACGGAATGGAAAAAATTATAACGGAAAAAGAAATTGACTTTTTTAGAGAGGCAGAGTACAATAAAACTAAAGAGATAGCATATGCTAACTTTGGAGGAATGATATGAAATTAAACGAATTACCAATTGGAAAAGAAGCGATTATTCAGGAAGTACAGGGGAAAGGAGCTTTACGGCGTCATATGCTGGATATGGGGTTGACTCCTCATACGCAAGTGAAAATTCAGAAGGTAGCCCCAATGGGAGATCCGATCGAATTAACCTTACGCGGGTATGAGTTGACTCTTCGAGTGGACGATGCAAAAAATGTCATCGTACAGGAGGTGGGCAAATGATTTTTGCGTTGGCAGGAAATCAGAACTGTGGTAAAACAACTTTATTTAATCAGCTGACAGGCTCTAACCAGCATGTCGGAAATTTTCCCGGAGTTACAGTGGAAGGAAAAGACGGAATTGTTCGTGGGCACAAAGATACGATTGTAGTGGATTTGCCAGGAATTTATTCACTTTCTCCTTATACCAGTGAAGAAATTGTAACCCGGGACTTTTTATTGAAACAGCATCCGGATGGGATCATCAATATTGTAGACGCGACCAATATTGAGCGGAATCTTTATTTGACTCTGCAGCTTCTGGAACTGCAGATTCCCATGGTTGTCTGTCTTAATATGATGGATGAAGTACGTGCGAATGGCGGGACCATTCATATTCAGACTTTGAGCAAAGAATTGGGTGTCCCGGTGATTCCGATTGTAGCGAGTAAGAATGAAGGAATTGAAGAGGTTGTCGAGACGGCGCTAGAAGTTGCACAGAAAAAGCAGTGCCCGACTCGAATCGATTTTTGTTCCGGAGCAGTTCACCGTGCGATTCATGCGGTTGCGCATTTGGTGGAAGATCATGCACAGAGGATTCATGTTCCGCCGCGCTTTGCGGCTGTTAAGCTGATTGAGGGCGACGATCCGATGATGAACTCTCTGAAGCTTTCGGATAATGAGAAAGATATGGTTGGACATTCCGTCACCGAAATGGAGCGCGAAGTTCATACGGACCGCGAAGCCGCGCTTGCCGATATGCGGTATACTTTTATTGAGAACCTTTGCAAAGACGCAGTGGTCAAACCTCATGAAAGCAAAGAACATAAGCGCAGCGTTAAGATTGATTCCGTATTAACTGATAAATATGCGGCGATTCCGATCTTCCTTGGAATCATGGCCTTGATTTTTTATCTGACCTTTGGCGTGATTGGTGCTTTTTTGAGTCATGCACTTAGTAACGGAATTGATGCACTTTCTGGTGTGGTCGGAAATGCTTTGATAGCTTATGGGCTGAATCCGGTGATTCGTTCCTTAATTATCAACGGCGTTTTTGCCGGTGTTGGAAGCGTTTTAAGCTTTCTCCCGACGATCGTGGTACTTTTTTTCTTCCTCTCAATTCTGGAAGACAGCGGATATATGGCACGGGTAGCGTTCGTTATGGATAAGCTTTTGAGAAAAATTGGACTTTCAGGCAGAAGCTTTGTCCCGATGCTGATCGGTTTTGGGTGTTCGGTTCCTGCCATTATGGCGACCAGAACCCTTTCGAGTGAGCGTGACCGTAAGATGACCATTCTTTTGACCCCGTTTATGAGCTGCAGTGCAAAGCTGCCGATTTATTCTATGTTTACAATGGCGTTTTTCCCGAAGAATGGGGCGCTTGTGATGATTTGTCTCTACATAGGCGGTATGATTATGGGTGTTCTCAGCGCGCTTCTTTTTAAAGGGACACTGTTTCATGGAGAACCAGTGCCGTTTGTGATGGAATTGCCAAATTATCGGATGCCCAGTGCAAAGAGTGTCTGCCTTTTGATGTGGGATAAAGCGAAAGACTTTTTGCAGCGTGCATTCACTGTAATTTTTCTGGCAACCATTATTATCTGGTTCCTGCAAAACTTTGATATGCGTTTGAATGTTGTATCAGATAGTACGCAGAGCCTTCTTGCAATGATTGGAAGATTTATTTCTCCGATATTTGCGCCGATGGGATTTGCTGATTGGCGTGCCGCAACGGCTTTGATTTCCGGATTCATTGCAAAAGAAGCAGTTGTCAGTACGTTTGCAGTCCTGACGGGAGCCAGCAGCGCCATGCTTCCACAAGCTCTTGGCCAAATTTTTACGCCGCTTGCTGCTGCTTCATTTTTAGTTTTCACATTGCTCTATACGCCCTGCATCGCTGCAATCAATGCAGTTAAGCATGAGATGCATTCCACAGTTTCTGCTATTTCAGTCATGCTTTATCAGTGTGGGGTGGCATGGCTTGTTTCTTTTGTTGTTTACCAAATTGGAAATCTGATTTTTTAAAGGAAGATTTTATGAACCTAATTGATTATTTAGTGATTTTGGTGATCTTCATTCTGGTGGTTTTGGCGGTACGCTATTGTCACCGTCACCCGGGATGCAATGGGAATTGTGCGAACTGCCCTCATTGTACAAATGGTTCTTGTGAGATTAAAATTACAAAAAAGAAAAAGCCATAAAATTAAAACAATAGAAAAAGAACTCATCCAAAGCCGGAGAGCTAAGGATGAGTTCTTTTCAAACCGGGTGGGAAGAAGGATTTTTCACCCGATTCTTAATAGCTTTTTAATGCCTTTTCGAGCGTGTCATTGATAATTTTTAACGTTTTGATCCGGGCGTAATGTTTGTCGTTTGATTCGATGATGTGCCAGGGTGCAAACTGAGTATTGGTATATTTCAGCATATCGTTGACGGCGTCTTCATATAACGGCCATTTTTCACGATTGCGCCAATCTTCGTCTGTGATTTTCCATTGCTTTGAGGGCGTGTTCTGCCGCTTTTCAAAGCGACGAAGCTGTTCATCCTGATCGATTTGTAGCCAGAATTTTAGAATGACGGCGCCCCAATTATTGAGCTGTTTTTCAAATTCGTTGATTTCCCGATAGGCACGATGCCAGTCTCCTTCGGAGCAAAAGCCTTCAATGCGTTCTACCATAACTCTTCCATACCAGGTACGGTCAAAAATAGCGATGTGGCCTTCTTTGGGAATCTTTTTCCAGAATCTCCATAAATAATGACGTGAGATTTCCTCGTGATTGGGTGCTGCGATTGGAACCACTTCATATCCGCGGGGATCAAGCGCTGCGGAAACTCTGCGGATGTTTCCGCCTTTTCCGGCGGCATCCCAACCTTCATAGGCGATGATAACAGGCATTTTTTTGAGGTAAAGAACATTATGAAGATGCGAAAGCTTTTTTTGTTCCTTTTTTAGTTCTTCCTCATATTCTTTTTGGGGAAGCGTCTTATCCAAAGAAACATCGCTTAGTTTTGGAATCTCTAAAATAGGAAAGTTTCCGGGATCGATGATTTCGGAAGGAGTTGCCGGATGCTTTTCCCGTTCTGCTTTTTTCTGTAGGGCTTTATGAATCTCATCATTGACCGTGCGGAGAACTTGCAGTGTACAGAGGCGGTGATCCATTCCGGAAATCACATGCCACGGAGCGTAATCGGTATCAGTCGCTTCAAGCATTTCATCAAAGATCTGATAATATTTATCATATTGGCGGTTTCTGCGCCAATCTGTTGAAGTGACTCGCCATTCTGTATCTTTGTCGCTGTCCAGCTTTTGGAAGCGCTCCTTTTGCTCTTTTGCGCTAATGTGCAGGAAAAATTTTAAAATGAGATAACCGTTATTGGTAAGGTTTTGTTCAAAAGCATTAATTTCTTCAATTCGCTGTAAATTGGTTCGGTCATCAATCTCATCTTCCAAGCGGCCTGTAGAAACTTCCATGTACCAGCTGCGATCGAAAATCATCATTTGTGAAGCTTCCGGAAGTTCCATAAAATGCCGCCGCAGAATCGGATACCGCTTTTCTTCTGCTGTAGCAGGTACGGTGGAAACCACTTGAAACCATCGCGGATCAAAATTTTTGATGAGTTCTCCAATGACACGCCCTTTTCCAGAAGCTCCCCAGCCCTCAAACAGGATAATTACCGGAAGTTTTTCTTTCTTTAAGGGTGATTCTAATGAAAAAAGAGCCTCTTTGATTGGTGTAATTTGTTTTTTATAAGATTCTTTTTCGATTTGTTCTTTCAAATTTACATTTTCCAGCATCTTTATCCCACCTTTTGGCGAATCTTTTGGCTTTAGTATACACGTTTTTTATAAAAACACAATAAAATATAAGAAAAGTTTACAAAGCTTTTCAGAAAAAGAATTCGTCTTTTCTTCGAAAAAGAACTGTGATATAATAAAACGGATATTATGGAATGGAGGCGGAACATGTGGTGATTCTGGGAATCGATCCCGGTTATGCAATTGTTGGCTATGGTGTTCTGCGGGCCGAGAGAGGGCGATATATTCCGTTGGAACACGGAGCAATCACCACCAAAGCAGGAACTCCATTTGGACGCCGCCTACAGATTATCTATCATTCTTTAATGATCATTCTGGAAAAATGGCATCCGGAGGCAGTCGCACTAGAGAAGCTTTATTTTCAAAACAACAAGACGACTGCAATCGGAGTTGCGCAGGCACGCGGTGTAATTTTACTTGCCTGCGAAGAAATGAAAGTGCCGGTTTACGAATATACGCCGATGCAGATTAAAATGGCAGTCACCGGATTCGGAGGTGCGAAAAAGCCGCAGGTCATGGAGATGACAAGGCGCCTTTTATGTTTAAAAGAGATGCCGAAGCCCGACGATACGGCCGATGCACTTGCGATGGCAATCACTCACGGACAAGCAGCAGGCAGTGCGCTTAAGAGACAAATGCTGAAGCCGTTTCGATCCT
>DHOF01000143.1:0-4528 GCA_002411615.1 Ruminococcaceae bacterium UBA5397 | reverse complement strand
GGAACTTTGATTCATATAGAGCCGGGGATGGCCGTAATTGAATGCGGGGGAGTCGGCTTTGAATGTCGTACCACCCGAAATACAGAGGCTGTTTTACCGAGAGTTGGGGAAAAAGCAACGCTTTATACTCATTTAAATGTGCGTGAAGATGCGCTGACCCTTTTCGGTTTTGCTACGCAGGCCGAGCTCAGCTGTTTTCGCATGCTTACAACGATCACCGGAGTAGGTCCAAAAGCGGGACTTGCAATCCTTTCCGTGCTGACGCCGCAGCAGGTCGCAATGGCTGCTGCAACGGGAGACAGTAAGGCGTTTACGAGAGCAAGCGGCGTTGGACCAAAGCTTGGGCAGAGAATCGTTTTGGAGTTAAAGGATAAAGTAAAGAACTTGGCGGCAAAAGATGAAAAATTCATGCCGAATATCGGAATCCCGAGTGCTGCCGGAAACGCTGAAGCGGCGGTCAATGCGCTGACTGTCCTTGGATATACGCCCAGTGAAGCTGCTTCTGTAGTCGGAAAATTTGACAGTCAGCTTCCGGTAGAGGAATTGATCCGCCTTTCCCTCAAGTCGATGGGATCAAATCTAAAGTAATGAAAAGGTAAAGTAAGAGAGAGGAGGGCAGTTCTTTGGAATATCAGGAAGATGATTTTGATTTGGAAAATCGTATGGTTGCTCCGGAATATAATCCGGAAGACGCAGAGGTGGAAAATCCGCTGCGCCCGAAATGCCTCAGCGATTATATTGGGCAGGAAAAGGTCAAAGAGAATTTATCGGTTTTTATTGAGGCTGCAAAACAGCGGAAAGAAAGCCTTGACCACGTCTTGCTTTATGGCCCGCCGGGACTTGGAAAAACAACACTTGCGGGAATTATTGCAAATGAATTGGGCGTCAATCTGCGCATTACCAGTGGCCCTGCTATTGAAAAGCCCGGCGATTTGGCAGCTATTTTGACAAACCTCAACCCTGGAGATGTGCTGTTTATTGATGAGGTGCATCGCCTTCCGCGAACAGTGGAGGAGATCCTTTATCCCGCGATGGAGGATTATGCGATTGATATTATTACCGGTAAAGGGCAGATGGCGGCAAGCTATCATCTGCCGCTGCCTAAATTTACATTAGTCGGCGCAACGACCCGTGCGGGTCAATTAAGCGCACCTTTAAGAGACCGTTTTGGGGTTGTGCTGCGGCTGGAACTTTATTCTCCGCAGGAACTTTCTAAAATTGTGCAGCGCAGCGCGGGAATCCTGGGGATTCAAATTGAGGCGGACGGCGCTCTGGAGATTGCTTCCCGCAGCCGCGGAACGCCGCGAATCGCCAACCGTATGCTCAAACGCGTGAGGGATTTCGCACAAATGATGACAAACGGTGTGATTACCTATGAATCCGCAAAACTCGGATTGGACCGAATGGAAGTGGATGAAATCGGCCTGGATGCCAATGATCGTCGTATGCTTCGCACAATGATTGAGTATTATAATGGTGGACCCGTGGGACTGGATACTTTGGCAGCGGCCATCGGAGAAGAAGCGATTACATTGGAGGACGTCTATGAGCCTTATTTGATGCAGATCGGCTTTTTAGCACGGACGCCTAGGGGAAGAGTAGCAACCAAAGCTGCTTATCTGCACCTTGGGATTACGCCGCCGAACTCTGATACGGACGATAGCCAACAAAAATTATTTTGAATTTTCTGCTTTTCATGCTTAAAATATAGAATCAAGAACGGAGTGTAAGAAACGATGGGAAGATTATTTGGAACAGATGGTGTGCGCGGGGTCGCGAATAGCGAACTGACCTGCGAAATGGCGCTTCAGATTGGGCGTGCCGCAGCAATGGTGCTGACCGACAGCACACATCGCCATCCCAAAATTTTGATCGGCAAGGATACCCGCCGGTCTTCCGATATGCTGGAAGCGGCAATGACCGCAGGGCTCTGCAGTGTGGGAGCAAATGTGGTTCAGCTTGGTGTTGTGCCGACTCCGGCGGTGGCATTTCTCGTTGGAAAATATAAGGCAGACGCCGGCGTAATGCTGACTGCCAGCCATAATCCCTGTGAGTTTAATGGAATCAAAATCTTTTCCGGTGACGGCTATAAACTGCCCGATGCACTGGAAGAACAAATCGAAGCGATTGTCCTCGACAAGGCTCAGACGCCACCGACGCCGATCCGCGGCAATGTGGGCTGTGTTTCAACTGCCCCAGATGTAGTCAGAGATTATGTGGATCACATTAAAAGTACGGTTCCGTTTGCTCTTGACGGTATGAAAATTGCGATCGACTGTGCGAACGGTGCTGCTTCCCGTACAGCGGAGCTGCTTTTTACGGAGCTTGGAGCAGAATGCCATATGCTGTCTAACCACCCGGACGGAGTCAATGTAAATGACAACTGCGGCTCTACCCATATGGAAAATTTGATGCTGTATGTCAAAGAGCATCAGCTGGATGCCGGAGTGGCCTTTGATGGAGATGCGGATCGGTGTTTGGCAGTTGATGATAAAGGACAGCTGGTAGACGGCGATTTTGTGATGGCTATTTGCGGCGCCGATATGAAATCCCGCGGCAAATTAAACCGTGATACGATTGTCGGTACTATTATGACGAACATGGGGTTTAAGCGTTTTTGCGAGGAAAATGGCATGCACTTTTGTTCAACAAAAGTGGGAGACCGCTATGTGCTGGAAGAAATGCAGCAGGAAGGATATAATTTTGGCGGCGAGCAGAGCGGCCATGTGATTTTTCTTGATTTTGCTACTACCGGCGACGGACAGCTTACTGCTACTCAGCTTTTGTCGCTTGTTAAGCGCCGCAATGCAAAGCTCAGTTCCCTTGCAACTTTGATGACACGTTATCCGCAGGTGATGGTCAATGTAGAGGTTGCAGCGGAAGGAAAACTGCGCTTTTACACTGATAACCAAGTTAAAGAAGAAATCGAAGCCGCAAAAAAGAAGCTGGGAAACGCCGGTAGGGTCGTGGTACGGCCTTCCGGTACAGAGCCGCTTCTGCGCGTGATGATTGAAGGGGAAGATCCTTCCTATATCGAAGCGCTTGCCAATTCCGTTGCAGATGTGATTCGGGAGCGGCTGAGCTGATGCGCGCGTCACAGTGGCAGGATTATGAACTGCTGGATACTTCGGGTGGGGAACGGCTGGAGCGTTGGGGCGATGTGCTTTTGATTCGGCCGGATCCGCAAATTATCTGGAATACACCGAAAAAAGATCCCCGATGGAAACAGGCGGCGGCGCGATATGTGCGCTCTTCTTCCGGCGGCGGGCATTGGGAAACTTTTCATAAGGTTCCGGATGTCTGGAATATCCGTCGAAATGATCTTACTTTTCGACTCAAAATGATGGGCTTTAAGCATACGGGAATTTTCCCGGAGCAGGCGGTCAACTGGGATTTTGCCGCAGAAAAGATCAGAAATGCGGGACGCCCGATCAAAGTGCTCAACCTGTTTGGCTATACCGGAGCTGCAACCCTCGCTTGCATGCAGGCGGGAGCTGCGGTCACACATGTGGACGCAAGCCGTGGTATGGTTCAGTGGGCAAAGGAAAATGCAGCAGCAAGTGGACTTGCTGATAAGCCGGTACGGTGGCTCGTTGATGATTGCACAAAGTTTGTAGAGCGGGAAGAAAGACGCGGTCATCATTATGATGGAATTATTATGGACCCGCCTTCTTATGGCCGGGGCCCAGGAGGAGAAGTCTGGAAGCTGGAAGAACAGCTTTATCCTCTGGTTTTGCAGTGCCTGCCGATTTTGAGCGAAAAGCCGCTGTTTTTCCTGCTTAATTCCTATACGTCAGGACTTTCTCCGGCGGTGATGCAGTATCTGCTCGGTGTTCTGATGAAACCGAGATTCGGCGGACAAGTTTCTGCTGATGAGATTGGTCTTCGGGTCACATCGACTGGAATGGTTCTGCCCTGCGGCAGTACGGCAATTTGGGAATCTTAAAAATAAATATAATACTGTAATGTAACCCTTTTGGGGTATGTATACAAGGAGAGTCTTATGAGCTTTATCACAGTAGACAATGTCCACTTTTCCTATGGAGAAGAGGAAGGTGAACCCGAGGTACTGAAAGGAATTTCCCTTTCAGTGGAACGTGGTGAGTTTTTAGCCCTCTTAGGGCATAACGGTTCCGGGAAAAGCACGATGGCAAAGCTTTTTAATGCGATGCTGCTGCCGCTTTCCGGTACTGTGACTGTAGATGGCATGGATACCAGAGAGGACGATAAAAAATTTGAAATTCGTCGCAAAGTAGGTCTTGTTCAGCAGAATCCGGACAACCAGCTGGTTGCGTCGATTGTGGAGGAAGATGTAGCGTTTGGCCCGGAAAATCTGGGGCTTCCTCCGAAAGTGATTCGTGAGCGCGTAGATCGTGCGCTCAAAGCGGTAGAAATGTATGATTATCGTACGCATGCGCCGTATAAACTTTCCGGCGGACAAAAACAGCGAATTGCGATTGCCGGAATCATTGCGATGGAGCCGGATTGTATTGTATTGGATGAGCCTACCGCCATGCTCGACCCCCGT
>DHOF01000039.1:33110-33395 GCA_002411615.1 Ruminococcaceae bacterium UBA5397 | reverse complement strand
CACAGTGCCGATCTTGGTTTTTACGATCGATGAGAGTCAAGAGGTGGCAAACCGCTTTTTGGAGGCAGGAGCCACGGACTTTGCTCTTAAACCCATCAAAGCTCCGGATTTGATCTCTCGAATTCACCTGCATATTCGGTTGCTGGAAAGTGAAAAAAAGCCGGAAACTTTAGAAGAGCTGCCTCCTGCCAAAGGCATTGGTCTTCCGACCCTTCATCGGATTATGGAATTTTTCCAAGGGAAGAAAACGTTCCTTACCGTGGATCAGGTCGCGAACAACACCGG
>DHOF01000039.1:32656-32970 GCA_002411615.1 Ruminococcaceae bacterium UBA5397 | reverse complement strand
GATCAGGTCGCGAACAACACCGGCTTTGCCTACCAGACGACTTACCGCTATTTACAGTACATGGTATCTGTTGATTTAGCAGAGATTTGCAATACTTACGGTAAAATAGGGCGGCCTAAGCAAGGGTATCGGTTAAAGGGGAAAGCCTGCGGTGTGGATCAACTGCGGCATGTATGAGAGTACTGATAGGCCGGACAGCGTTATTCTGTAGATAAAACTTGTGTTAGCATTTTTGTATCGTGATAAACGAAAGCTGTTTGATATCAGAAAAGCGCATTAGGAAGAAAATCTTCTTGATGCGCTTTTTATAAACT
>DHOF01000039.1:31038-32493 GCA_002411615.1 Ruminococcaceae bacterium UBA5397 | reverse complement strand
CTTTTTAGACTTAGAAAACCGTAAAAGTTTTACACAAAGCAGACCAATTTGGACAAGGTTTTTAATTCTGCTCTGTTATTCTTAAAACGCACGCAAAAAACTAAAAAATCTTTTTAATTTTTTTATAGACTAAAAAAGAAAGAATATTTATCAATATGACTAAAAAATCAAAAAATAAATCCCCTTAAAGTCTAGAAGTTTTACAAAATGCTTGAAATTTTTGGGATATGTGATATGATGAGATTATAAATAATACCTAATAAAAAGGTGGAAAAGGGGTCGGTTAATATGCAAAAAAGCAAAAAAGAAAACAACTTGCCTTTGTATCTTTTTCACCAAGGCACCAATTGCCGTACATATCAGTATCTAGGGGTTCATAAAGAGCTGGAATTGGGAAAAGAAGTAATGCGGTGCCGTGCATGGGCGCCGAATGCAAAAGCGGTTTCTATGATAGGCGATTTTAATAACTGGGATCCTTTGGCAGCACCGATGAAGAAGATTAGCGATGGAGTTTGGGAATGCACGCTTCCGTTTGTTCTACAAAAATATGAACGGTATAAATTTTGTGTGACAACTGGCGAGGGAGAAGAACTTTATAAGATTGATCCCTATGCGTTTCATTTTGAGACCCGTCCCGGCACTGCCTGCCGTTATTATGAGCTTTCAGGATATCAATGGCACGATGACGACTGGCAGAAACAAAAGTCCCGTCATCCGCACGATACGGCTCCAGTTAATATTTATGAGGTACATCTCGGTTCATGGCGCCGCTATCCGGATGGAAATCCGTTCAGTTACGAAAAACTTTCAGAAGAATTGATTCCTTACGTCAAAGAGATGGGTTATACGCATATCGAAGTGATGCCTGTAACGGAATATCCATTTGATGGTTCATGGGGATATCAGGTAACTGGGTATTTTGCACCGACTTCCCGCTACGGAACGCCGCATCAATTTATGAAATTTGTAGATGATTGCCACAAAGCTGGAATCGGCGTCATTATGGATTGGGTTCCGGCACATTTTCCAAAGGATATGGCAGGACTTGCCCGCTATGACGGTACGCCCTGTTATGAGTATAGCGATCCAAGAAAAGGAGAACATAAAGATTGGGGCACGCTGGTCTTTGATTATGGCCGCAGTGAGGTTATGAGCTTTTTGATTTCCAGCGCAGTATTCTGGTTGACAGAGTATCATATCGACGGAATTCGAGTGGATGCAGTGGCTTCTATGCTGTATCTGGATTATAGCCGAAAAGAGGGAGAGTGGCTTCCAAATAAGGATGGCGGAAGAGAAAATCTGGAAGCGGTCGCTTTTTTGCAGCGGCTGAATCAAATGGTTTTCAAAGAATGTCCGCAGGCGATGATGATTGCAGAAGAATCAACAGCGTGGCCGCTTGTGAGCAAGCCTTCCGAAGTGGGCGGGCTAGGATTTAATTACAAGTGGAATATGGGC
>DHOF01000039.1:28259-30846 GCA_002411615.1 Ruminococcaceae bacterium UBA5397 | reverse complement strand
TATGGGCTGGATGAACGATATGCTGCGTTACATTTCGCTGGACCCCATCTACCGAAAGTTTAACCATGACAGTCTGACGTTTTCGTTTTTCTATGCGTTTTCAGAAAACTATATTTTGCCGATCTCTCATGATGAGGTCGTCCATGGAAAATGTTCTCTGATCAATAAAATGCCGGGAGACCGACAACAGAAATTTGCAGGCGTACGGGCGTTTATGGCTTATATGATGGCGCATCCAGGTAAAAAGCTCAGTTTTATGGGGAATGAACTCGGTCAGTTTGTGGAATGGAATTATGAAAAAGAACTGGATTGGGGGCTTCTGCAGAAGCCGGAGCATCAGCAGCTGCACCGCTTCTCTCGGGAACTCAACCTGTTCTATCAGAAAATGCCGCCCCTTTGGGAGATCGATTTTAGTTGGGATGGATTTTCATGGATCAGCAATGATGACTATACCCAGAGCGTAATTGCTTTTCAGCGCTTTGACAAGAAAAAGAAAAATTTGATTATCGTTTGTAATTTTCTTCCGGTAGATCGCCCGGATTATAGGATCGGAGTCCCCGAAAGTGGGATCTATGAGGAAATCTTTTCGACAGACCGCACGGAATACGGTGGCAGCGGCGTGACGAATGGCAGCGGAATCAGAAGCAGCAAGAAATTCCCGATGCATCGTCAGGAACAATCAATTTCCCTTCATCTTGCGCCGTATGCGGTCATCTATCTAAAGCTGAAACGCCATAGTCCTCAAAAGAGGATGTCAACTTTTAAAAAAGGGAAAAAGAAAGAACTGCAAAATTCAAAAGAGTCCGGCGGAACAACTTCCCAAAAAAGTTCTGCGCGTTTAAAAAGCAGTAAAGAGGTTTGATATAAGGAGGAATTAACATGTTGCCCAAACAAGAAGTCGTGGCAATGCTTTTGGCGGGAGGTCAGGGAAGCCGCCTTGGTGTTTTGACCAAAAAGCTGGCAAAGCCGGCGATTCCCTATGGAGGGAAATATCGGATTATTGATTTTCCTCTCTCCAACTGTGTCAATTCAGGAATTGAAACGGTCGGCGTGCTGACTCAGTATCAGCCGCTGATTTTGAATGAATATGTAGGCTCCGGTCAACCGTGGGATCTCGATCGCATGAATGCCGGGGTTACGGTGCTGCCCCCGTATCAACGCAGTAAAAAGTCGGATTGGTACAAGGGCACTGCCAACGCAATTTATCAGAATATTCCGTATATTGAGCGGTATAATCCGGATTATGTTCTGGTCCTTTCCGGCGATCACATTTATAAAATGGATTATTCTAAAATGATTGCGTATCATAAAAAAATGGAAGCTGCCTGCACGATTGCTGCAATCGAAGTTCCAATGGAAGAGGCTTCTCGATTTGGAATTCTCAATACCGATCAAGACGGTGTGATCGAAAAATTCGATGAAAAACCGAAAGTTCCGAAAAGCAATCAGGCAAGCATGGGAATCTATGTGTTTACTTGGAGTAAACTGCGGCAGTATTTGGAAGAGGACGAGGAGAACCCTAAGAGCAGCAATGATTTTGGACATGATGTACTGCCGGCGATGCTGAGTGCCGGCGAAAAAATGGTTGCTTATTCCTTTGAAGGATATTGGAAAGATGTTGGTACCATCGAAAGTCTCTGGGAATCCAATATGGATCTGCTTAATCCTAAAATGCAAATGGATCTTGCGCAGGAGGATTGGAAAATTTATTCGCGAAATCCGGTAATGCCGCCGCATTATATTGCAAAAGGTGCAAGAGTGCAGAATTCTATTGTCGCAGAAGGCGGCAATGTTTATGGAACCGTCGATTTTTCGGTGCTGTTTGCCGGTGTTTATATTGCGCCGGGAGCAGTGGTGCGGGACTCTATTATCATGCCTGGGACTCGTATTGAAGAGAATGCGGTGGTTCAGTATGCGATTGTTTCAGAAAACTCTGTAATTGGGAAAGGCTCTGTTGTTGGAGAACGGCCGGAAGATATGAAAGATAAGTCGGCGTGGGGAGTCGCAGTGGTCGGGGATAACTGTACGCTGGCTCCTAATTCGGTGATTCCTCCCAAAGCAATGGTGGATTCAGAAACTTTGGAAGAGGTGGAGACAAAATGAATGGAAATAATGTATTGGGAATTATTTTTTCCAATGTTCATGAGGAAAAGCTGAGAGAGCTGACAGAAATTCGTACGATGGGCAGTGTCCCTTTTGGAGGAAGGTATCGTCTGATCGATTTTGGACTTTCAAATATGGTAAATTCCGGAATCAATAAAGTCGGTGTTATCACGAAGGCAAACTATCAGTCATTAATGGATCATTTGGGCTCAGGAAAAGCATGGGATCTTTCCAGAAAGCGCGAGGGATTATTCCTTTTACCGCCGTTTTCTGCAAATTCTTCTCAGTATTCCAGCAACCGGGTAGAAGCTCTTTCTTCTATTCGCCGCTTTCTTCAAAATTCCAAAGAAGAATATGTGGCGCTGATGGATGCGGATTTTGTCTGCAATATTAAATTTTCCGATGTGATGGCAGCTTACCTTGACAAAGAGGCTGATATGACGATTGTTTATCGTTACGGCGAAGTTCCCAGTGGATTGCCGGC
>DHOF01000039.1:22917-28038 GCA_002411615.1 Ruminococcaceae bacterium UBA5397 | reverse complement strand
TGCAGGGAGCCTGCAATTATGCGATCGGTCTGACCATTCTTCGCCGGGAACTTTTGATGGAACTGGTAGACGACTGTGTCAGCCGCAACCTTTATGATTTTAAACGCGATTTTATTCAGCGCAATGTGCGTCGCTTTCGAGTTTGTGGATATCCGTTTACCGGATATATCCGCCATCTTTGCAGTATCAATGAGTATTTCGAAGCCAGTATGTCGTTGATGCAGCCGGCGGTTCGTGCTGAACTTTTTAATGCCGAACGCCCGATCTATACAAAGGTGCGGGACGATATGCCTGCACGGTATGGCCTAGAGTGTTCCGTGCAGAACAGCATTGTAGCAGATGGCTGTGTGATTGAGGGAGAAGTTGAAAATTCTATTCTGTTTCGCGGGGTCCATGTAGGAAGAGGCAGCCAGATACATAACTGCGTAATTATGCAGGATACAAAAATCGGACCTAATTGCCAGTTAAATTATGTGATTACCGATAAAGATGTTGTCCTAAAAAATGACCGCTCTCTGCAGGGGTATCAGTCTTACCCGATCTTTATCAGTAAGGGCAGTGTTGTCTGATCATTTTTGTCTTTTCGTGATACGAAAAAGCGCTGAAAAGTTCCCTCAAAAGGATAGAAGGAGGTTTTTTAGAAGATGAAAGTTCTTTATTGTACCAGCGAGGCGAGACCTTTTGCTGCGACCGGAGGGCTTGCGGATGTAGCGGGTTCTTTGCCGCAGGCACTTCGTCAGCGTCTGGTGGGCTGCCGGGTTGTGATGCCTCTCTATGAGGATATTCCCCAGAATCTGCGCGAAGGAATGCGCTTCCTTACCAGCCTTTCGGTGCCGGTTGCGTGGCGCCGCCAATATTGCGGCATTTTTGAGGCGCGTTCCGGCGGAGTGATCTATTATTTCGTTGATAATCAGTACTATTTTAAGCGCCATGGGCTTTATGGGCACTATGATGATGCAGAGCGGTTTGCATTTTTTTCCCGTGCAATTCTTGAAATGCTGCCGTATATTGATTTTAAACCCGACATTATCCATTGCAATGATTGGCAGACTTCTATGGTGCCTACTTATTACAGCATTTTCTATGCCAATAATGATTGGTATCGCGGAATTAAAACGGTGATTACCATTCACAATATCCTTTATCAGGGGAAATACGGAAAAGAATTGGTAGAAGACGTATTGGGAATCCCCAATAGTGATTTTTCCATTCTGGAATATGATGATTGCGTTAATATGCTCAAGAGTGCGATTGAAACGGCAAACCGTGTGACGACGGTCAGCCCGACCTATGCGCAGGAGATTCTGGACCCATGGTTTTCAAGTGGGCTGGATGGAATTTTGCGGGAGCGGCAGTGGAAGCTTTCCGGAATTTTGAATGGAATTGATACCAATTCATATAATCCGGCGACTGACCCTGATATTTATCAGAATTATACGGTGGACAATATTTCGAAAAAAGCAGAGAATAAGCGTGCCCTGCAGGAACGTTTAGGACTGATGCAGGACCCGAATGTGCCGATGATCGGGATGGTTACCCGCATGGTGAGCCATAAAGGACTGGATCTTGTAAAAGAGACACTGGACGGAATTATGTGGAAGTCAAATATACAGTTTGTCATTCTCGGCAACGGTGATTGGGAGTATGAAAACTTTTTCCGTGACATGCAGAATAAATATCCTGGAAGACTTTGTGCCTGTATTGGGTTTATTCCGGAACTGTCCCGTAAAGTTTATGCCGGAGCAGATCTTTTGCTAATGCCCAGTAAAACAGAGCCCTGCGGCCTTTCCCAGATGATTGCGCTGCGGTATGGGACGATCCCGATTGTCCGTGAAACAGGCGGACTCAAGGATTCTGTCCAAGACAGCGGAGACGGCAAAGGCAATGGCTTTACTTTTCAAAATTATCAGAGCGGAGATATGGTCAATGCGATCAATCGCGCTTTGGAAGGCTACCAGAATCAGGAAGGTTGGCAGCAGCTTGTGGAACGCGCAATGCGCTGCGATATGAGCTGGGGATGTTCTGCAAAAAAATATATTAAGTTGTATCGCGGAATGCTTCAGGAAAAATAATTTTCGAATCTTTCTATAAAAAAGTCCGACTTTCCTTTTTGGGAGGGTCGGACTTTTTATGTATTAATTTTTAGAGTCTGTTTCAAAATCCTTTTCCCGATTACGCTGTCGATGGATATCCGCACTTCTCATTCGGATTAAAAGCGGGTCCCACAACTTTTCGTTAAAAAACTGCAGGAACGGACCCATGCAGAAAGCGGTAAAAATGGTACCTACGCCGATGGTGGCACCGAGAAGAAAACCAATTAAAACGCACAAAAAATCAGTCAATACTCTCCAAAAACGAAACTGGAGCGGCGTTTTTAATTTTGCAAGGGAAATAGCAACCACATCGTAGGTAGAGACCCCCAAATCGCTGGTCATATACATCGAGGCGGAGAGGCAAAGAATGATCATCCCGATGAATAGATAGAGAATCCGTGTTGTTAAGTCAGGCGCGGGGGTAATCTGTAACAGAAAGCTTTTCGATAAATCGGCCATAAAACCAATTCCAACAAGATTAATAATTGTAGCGATCCCAATGTAATGACGTCCATAAAAGAACATGGCAATCAGTAAGATCAAATTAAGCCACGGATACAGCATACCATAGGATACATGAAAAAGATTGGCGATCCCGGTGGCAAATGCGGTAAAAGGATCGGTCCCAAAATTTGCCGCCTGAAAAAATCCCACAGAAAATCCGCAGGCCAAAACGCCGATAATCGTCATCAGAAGGCGGCAGACCCATTCATAAGAGCAGAATTTATGAAAAATGCCCTGGAAAGGGAGACTCATGGAAAAATCAATCCTTTCACAAAACTTTTTAGGGGTCACTCTGTTTTTAGAAATCCATCAAGAAGCTTCATTTACAAGAGTAACAAAAACCGTTATAATAATAAAGATATTTTATTTTTTAAGAAAAATGATTTTCTGCTTTTTGGAGCAGGGAAAAAAGAGCCGGTGCAAGATTCGGATAGGCGGCAGAAAGCTTTTCCGGGGTCAGCTGCGGCAGATGGTCTTTGGGAAGCCCTTTTTTATCTTGGATCGTTTCTCCCAGTGCAAGGCATTGCGCGGCGTTCAAAGCAAGAACCATAGAGGCTTCTGATTTTCCGATTGCCTGATTCTGCGAAACGGTAAACATGGCCTGAGGGTTTTTGGAATTGCTGGAGTACAGAAGTCGGAAAGTTCGGTATATGGCAGTTTCCAGATAAGCAGTTACCGAAGAGGTCAGCGGTTCGCAGTCGCAGCTTTTTAAAATTTGATATAAAAGGCTCAGGGAGCTCGCAAGCAGCTTTCGATCGGGATTGTCGTCGATGTCTTTGCCTTTTTTGCGCGAATTTGATTTCTCATCATCCGGAAGATCAGAAACTTTGATGGTTGCACCGTTTTGATGAGGCGACAATCCCAAAAGATAATCGCAGGAAACTTTATAATATTCGGCGACTTTTACCACAAAATCCAGTCCGCATTCCCGAATCCCCTTTTCGTAGTGAGAGAGAAGTGCTTGCGAAATTTCCAGTGAGGCTGCAACCTCTTTTTGGCTGAGTCCTCTTTCTTTTCGCAGAAGAGTTAAAATACGCGGAAAATGATTATTCATGGTAAAATCTCCTGTCAGTTTTTGTCGATTATAAATGACGTAATGTATATTATATCGTAAGAATAACAATGTGTAAACCCACTGTATTTTGTAGTCAAATCACTAAAGGAGCGGAAAGTATGCAATCTTATACAATCCATTTAATTCGGCATGGTTTAACCGAAGGAAATCTTCTCGGACAGTATATCGGCAGTACCGATTCTTCGCTTTGCAAAGAGGGAATTTCGGAACTTAAAAAATTAAAGCAAAACTACGATTATCCAAAAGCACAGGCTTATTTTTGCAGTCCGCTTAAACGCTGCAAAGAAACTATGAAAATCCTGTATCCAGATGCAAAGCCGATTTTAATCCGTGACCTCAGAGAAATCAGCTTTGGAGAATGGGAAGGAAAGACAGCGAAGGAACTTGCAGCGAAAGACCCGCATTTTGCCGAGTGGATGGAGTCTGGAAAAGCTTATACCCCAGAGGGAGGAGAATCCGGTGGCATTTTTATGCAG
This sequence comes from Ruminococcaceae bacterium UBA5397, assembly GCA_002411615.1. GTDB lineage: Bacteria > Bacillota > Clostridia > Oscillospirales > Acutalibacteraceae > Caproicibacterium. The sequence continues at coordinate 23,890 of DHOF01000039.1, read as the reverse complement.
AGAACCTGCCTTGCCTTTGAAAAGATTGTAAATGGGATGCTCCGCTCCGGCACCAAAAGCGCTGTGATTGTGGCTCATGGCGGCTCTTTGATGTCAATTCTCAGCACGTATGGGCTGCCCCGCGCAAAATTCTATGATTGGATGACACAGAGCGGCTGCGGTTATACGATGCAGATTATTCCCGGACTTTGGATGCGTTCTATGGTGGCAGAAGTCTGCGAAACAATTCCGCCGCGGGAAAAGGCTGATCCGGATGACATATCCCGCCAGATCATTAACGCAGCGCGGGAAGCTGCCGATGAGGCATTTGGAGAAAAGGATAAGCAGAAAGAGGATCCCCAAGAGGAAAACCCAGAAACTCCCAAAAAAGACTCTTGACAAAGTAGGGTTAGGTGTTATAATAAAACAAATTCAATTTGAAAAAGGCAATGACGGGAATAAGGCATAAGTTCTTTTTTCAGAGAATCGGCGGATGGTGTGAGTCGATAAAAGAATTGATGCGGATAGCTCATCCCTGAGCCGCCGGTTCCGATTTGTTAGGGCCGGACGCAACGGCAGCGTTATCAGAGCCGTGGCCTTGATAGAGGCTGCTGAGGGTTCCTTTGCGGAACTGAACTTGGGTGGTACCACGAATTGATTCGTCCCAAAGACAGAAACATTTCTGTCTTTGGGACTTTTTTTGTGGCAAAATCCACACAGTCAATGAAATTCTCAGTTGGTTTTAGAGAAGGCCGGTAAACCAGTTTGATTGATAGAAAAGGAGCTGTTTTAAGATGATGTATGAGGGTTGTAAAAAGTACATTCCGTTTCAGCCGGTTTCTCTGCCGGATCGCACATGGCCGGATCAGATACTCAATAAGGCGCCGGTTTGGTGCAGCGTAGATCTGCGTGACGGAAATCAGGCATTGGTAGATCCGATGAACATGGAAGAAAAGCTGCTTTATTTTAAAACTCTAGTTGAAATCGGCTTTAA
>DHOF01000039.1:11724-22654 GCA_002411615.1 Ruminococcaceae bacterium UBA5397 | reverse complement strand
TGATTCCGGACGATGTGACAATTCAGGTATTGGTGCAGGCCAGAGAGCACCTGATTCGTAAAACCTTTGAGGCAATCAAGGGCGCTAAAAACGTGATCGTGCATTTTTATAATTCCACTTCTACCTTACAGCGTAAGGTGGTTTTTAAAACGGATATGCAGGGAGTCATCAACATTGCGGTGGAGGGCGCAAAGCTGGTTCGCCGCCTGACAGAAGAAGAGATCAAAAGAAGCGGTGCCAATATTCGTTATGAATATTCACCGGAGAGCTTTTCCGGTACCGAAATGGATAACGCAGTGGAAATCTGCGAAAAGGTGCTGGATACTTTAGGGGCAACGCCGGAGAACAAAGTGATTTTGAATCTGCCCAATACAGTAGAGATGTGTACCCCCAATACCCATGCAGATCAAATTGAATATTTTATCCGCCATTTAAAGGGGCGCGACCGCGCCATTATTAGTCTGCACCCGCATAACGACCGCGGCACCGGCGTTGCAGCGACAGAGCTTGCTCTGATGGCTGGAGCAGAGCGGGTAGAAGGAACCCTTTTTGGAAACGGCGAGCGTACCGGCAATGTAGATATCATGAATCTTGCAATGAACCTTTACAGCCAGGGGGTTGATCCGCACCTCGATTTTTCAAATATCCGTCATATTCGCGATATCTATGAAAAGTGTACGAATATGCGGGTTCATGACCGCCATCCTTATGCGGGAAATCTCGTCTTTACTGCATTTTCCGGTTCCCATCAGGACGCAATCAAAAAGGGAATTGATTATATGCATACTCACGAATCTCCTTATTGGGAGGTTCCGTATCTTCCGATTGATCCCGCGGATGTAGGCAGAGAGTATGAACCGATTATCCGGATTAACAGCCAGTCTGGGAAGGGCGGCGCTGCTTTCGTAATGCAGCAGAGCTTTGGATTTGACCTTCCAAAAGCGATGCACCCGGAATTTGGTGCGGCAATCAAAGAAGCATGTGATACCGCTGGAAGGGAATTGATCCCCAGCGAAATCTTTCATATTTTCTGCAAAGAATATTTGGATCTGCAGGCACCTTATCATCTCAAGTCTTATAAGCTCTATGAAGAGCGGCTGAGCGATGACGAAAGTGATTCTGATGAGGATACTCCGTCTGCAGTCCATTTTGAAGGAAATGTTCGTTTCCATCATGAAGATCATCTGGTCAGCGCTGTTGGAAACGGCCCGATTGATGCTTTCTTTAAGGCATTGGAACAGGTCGGAATCAGGAACTATCGGTTTGTAACTTACCGTGAGCATGCAATCGATTCCGGTGCGGACAGTAAGGCGGTTTCTTATATTCAGCTTCAGGACCCCAAGGGACGGGACGTTTTCGGAGTCGGCGTGCATCCGAATATTAGTATGGCATCGATTAAAGGAATCATCTGTGCGGTAAACCGTGCAGTGCTGCGTGATCAGAAGGAGGCAGAAGAATGAATACGTATCAGATCGCGGTTCTCAAAGGGGACGGAATTGGGCCGGAAATCGTAGAAGAAGCGATGAAAACGCTCGAAAAAGCAGGCGAAAAATATGGATTTTCGATGGAGTTTCGGGAGGCACTTTTAGGCGGAAGTGCAATCGATGCAACAGGCGTTCCGCTGCCGCAGGAAACCATCGATTGCTGCAAAGCAGCCGATAGTACTCTTTTAGGAGCGGTCGGAGGGCCTAAATGGGATAATCAGCCCGGAAATAACCGTCCGGAAGCGGGGCTGCTTGGAATTCGCGGCGCTTTGGGCCTTTTTGCAAATCTGCGCCCGGCGGTCATCTTTCCGCAGCTGAGAGAAGCTTCTCCGCTCAAGAGCAAAATTATTGGAGAAAATCTTGATATTTTAATTGTGCGGGAACTTACCGGCGGAATTTATTTTGGCGAGCGGGGTCGCGGAGAAAAAAATGGAAACATTTATGCCTACGATACCGAAAAATACTCGGTACCGGAAATTCGCAGGATTGCACGCAAAGGCTTTGAGATGGCAATGAAACGCAATAAAAAGCTCTGCAGCGTCGATAAGGCAAATGTGCTGGAATCGTCCCGTCTGTGGCGCAAAACAGTAGCTGAAATGGCAGAGGAATATCCGGAAGTGGAACTCACCAATCTTTATGTGGATAATTGTGCAATGCAGCTGGTTTGCAATCCAAAACAGTTTGATGTGATTGTGACTTCCAATATTTTTGGAGATATTCTTTCCGATGAAGCTTCTATGATTTCGGGTTCTATCGGAATGCTGGCTTCGGCAAGTCTCGGTGCCGGCAAGGCAGGTCTTTATGAACCTGTTCACGGCTCGGCACCCGATATTGTGGGAACCGGAAAAGCAAATCCTCTCGCAACGATTCTTTCCGGCGCCATGATGCTGCGTTATTCTTTGGAGGAGCCGGAGGCGGCAGAAGCGATTGAAGCAGCCGTTGCAAAAGCGTTGGACCACGCGCGCACGGCGGATATTGTTTCTCCCGAGCTTCCACAGGTGTCCTGTAAAGAGATGGGCGAGTTGGTGCGAAAATTCATCTAAATAAATCTAAATAAAAATTTTTGCGGTGTCGAAAAACGGCACCGCTTTTTGTTGCCATCAAAGAGAAATGCTGGTAAAATGAAAGTAATTTATAAAAGATGGAGTAAAAAAATGACATACGAAGAAATTTTAAAAAGTGCCCGGGGACAGATGGGCCCTTTTTGCAAAGCCTGTCCTGTTTGTAATGGCTTTGCTTGTAAGAACCAAATTCCCGGCCCCGGTGCAAAGGGAACCGGCAGCGTTTTTATGCGGAATTATCAAAAATGGCAGGAAATTTGCGTCAATCTGGATACGATCGGCGACCATACTCCGGCCAATCCTACATTTTCTCTTTTTGGAAAACAATTTTCCATTCCTGTTTTTGCGGCACCTGTTGGAGCGATGCAGCTGCATTACGGCGATAAATATGACGATCTTGCTTACAATCAAATTCTGGTTTCTGCATGTGCGGAGAATGGGATTGCTGCTTTTACCGGAGACGGAACAAATCCGGCAGTTTTTGAGAGCGCAGCAAACGTGATCGGACAAAACGGAGGGATGGGGATTCCTACCGTGAAGCCATGGGACCCTAAAACACTAAATGATCGGCTGAAGCTTGCAGAGAAAGCAAATCCGCTTGCGGTTGCGATGGATATTGATGCGGCGGGACTTCCATTCTTAAAAAATCTCAATCCTCCGGCAGGAAGAAAAACGGTTGAAGAGCTGAGAGAAATTATCCATATGACAGAAAAGCCGTTCTTTTTAAAAGGGATCATGACGGTAAAAGGCGCAGAAAAAGCACTGGAAGCGGGCGCTTCCGGCATTGTCGTTTCCAATCATGGCGGAAGGGTGCTGGATGGGTGTCCTGCTACTGCCGAAGTTTTGCCGCAGATTGCAGATGCAGTCGGCAGTAAGATGACGATCCTGGTAGATGGGGGAATTCGAAGCGGGCTTGATGTTTTTAAAGCGCTTGCCCTCGGTGCGGATGGTGTTTTAATTGGACGTCCTTTTGTTACCATGGTTTATGGAGGTGGAAAAGAAGGAATCAAAACCTATGTAGAAAAGCTCAGAGCGGAACTTTGTGATACAATGGAACTTTGCGGGGCACATACATTGGGGGAGATTGACCGCTCAATGATTTTTAAAACAGCATCGTGTTGATTGAAGCTGGAGAAATTTATGGAAAGAAAAGGATCGTGATAAAATTGAAACGAATCATTTCGGGAATTTTAGCGCTGGCATTTATGAGTACAATATTGTCAGGCTGCGGAAATAAACAGACGCCTGCTGAAAAGTTGGCGGCCGCGGCAGAAAAAACAAACCAAGCACAGAGCGTTAACAGCAAGCTAAACATGGATTTTGGAGTAGGCGTCTCTGCTAGTGGCATGAATATGAATTTGGATATGAAGATGAATTTTGATTGTACGTCTTTTAAAGACCCTCAAAAGACGAAAGCGGACGGAACACTTGATCTGGGTATTTACGGCAAACAGACAATGCAGATTTACAGCGAGAAAAAGGATAATCAGATGTTGGTTTATTCCAACACCGGTTCCGGTTGGACGACTGCTTCTGCCGATACGATGAATCAGGTGGATCCGTCGAAGGAATTGGAACTTTTTACAGAAGTTGCAGAGAATTTTAAAGAGGCCGGCACCGAAAAAATCAATGATCAGGATGCAATTAAAATCACGGGAACCATCTCCGGAGAAAATTTAAAGAAGATTTTCGATAGCAATGAATTGCTTCAAGAAATAAAATCAATTGCTGGAGATGACCAGGAAAAGCTTGAGCAACTTTATAATAATCTCGGGAGCATTTCCGTCAATTTCTGGATTGACTCTAAGACCGGATATTTGGTCAAAACGCAGATGGATATAACAGATGTTCTAAAGAATCTATTTTCACAGGCGATGACGCAGTCAGGGACTCCTTCTGGAGTTGGATTTGATGTCAGTACGGCGAATATTGAGATCAGCTTCTCGAATTTTGATCAAGCAGAAGACTTTACAATACCGGATGAAGCGCGTACATCTGCGAATGTGAATAGTTCAACTTCTTCTGCATTGGCAGCATAAAAATAAAAAGAAAAAGCCTTTGCGGGGTTAACCGCAAAGGCTTTTTTTAATACCCAAATGTACCGCTTAAAGACTCATCATTTTCGATCCAGTCATGAACCGGGAAGGCTTTATATTCTGTCTTATTAATTCTGACAATAACCTGCAGAATTCCAGCGTTGATTACCATGCGTTTGCACATGGAACAGGAGGATGGATTTTCTACATATTCCTTGGTAGCGGCATCGCGTCCGACCAAGTAGAGCGTGGCACCAATCATATCTTTGCGGGAGGCGCTGATGATCGCGTTTGCTTCCGCATGGACGGAACGGCAGATTTCATAACGTTCTCCACGCGGAATCTTTAACTTTTCGCGAATACAGACGCCGGTGTCCAAACAGTTGGCACGGCCTCTCGGAGCGCCGTTATAGCCGGTGGCGACAATCTCATCATTATTGACGATGATTGCACCCCACATCTTTCTCAGACAAGTTGAGCGTTCCGAAACTGTTTCGGCGATGTCTAAATAATAGTTGATCTTATCTTTTCGCAGCATAACGATTTTTCCTCCTTATCGGTTTTGAGAGTGCTTAAGGGACTCAAATGCAAGAAAAATTCCGCCGAGTGCGATAACTACCGCAATCATGGAAAAAGTGATAGAAAGTGCTTCTTGTTCAAGAGGACTCAAAATCATTCCAATCAGTGCACAGACGCAGGCGATTGTAAAAAAAATCCAGCTGAGCTGTTTGTCCGATTTCTCTTTCATATGACATCTCCTTTTGAAAGTGCGCGTGTAAGAGCCGCAAATTCATCCATTGAAAGTTGTTCGGCACGGCGGTTTTCCAAAATTTTTGCTTCGGAAAGCGCCCATCTAGCTTTTTCTTTCGGAAGAGATAACCCTGCCGAAAGTGAATTCAGTACGGTTTTGCGACGCTGGGAAAAGCAGGCATGAACGGTCCTAAAAAAAGCTTTTTGAGAAGGAATGTCGATCGGTGGCTTGCTGCGAATCTTTAACTGAATCACAGTGGAATCTACTTTTGGACTGGGCAGAAAACAATTTCTCTTTACCGGAAATAAAATCTCAGGCTCAGAATAAAACCAGACAGCTGCACTTACTGAACCACAGGCCCTTGTTCCAGGAATGGCACAGAGCCGCTCAGCTGCCTCTTTTTGAACCATTACAGTCATGGCGTCAATTGGAAGATCTGCTTCCAGAAGGCCCATAATGACCGGAGATGTAATGTAATAAGGAAGGTTTGCACAGACTTCAATTTTTAAACCCGGAAATTCTGTTTTTAACAGCTCTGGAAGATCCAACTTTAAAATATCTCCTTCTATTACATGGAGATTGGAAAAACCGGAGAGCGTCTCGGAAAGAACCGGTAAAAGCCGATGATCGAGTTCTACGGCAGTTACTTTTTCTGCGCGGGAGCAGAGTTCCTTTGTCAGAACACCAATTCCAGGTCCAATTTCGAGCACGCCGACTCCCTTATCCGCACCGCAGGCTTCCGCCATTTTTGGGCAGACAGAAGGGTCAATCAGAAAGTTTTGCCCCAGCCCTTTACTAAACGAAAATCCGTGATGAGATAAAATCGACCGAATCGTTTGAGGGTCTGAAAGATTCATCGGCAAAATCTCCTTTCTGTGTGGTCAAAATTACATGGATTCCGGAGCGTTGATTTTTAAGAGTGCCAAAACATTTTCCAAAACAATGGCAGTGTCGTGGCAGAGGAATAGGCGTGCTGCTGCGAGGTGTTCTTCTTCGCCCTTTATCCGGCAGGCGGTATAGAATTTATGGAACAGCGAAGCAAGGCTGAGCGCATACCGTGTGATTCTGGTAGGGTTCAGCTCTTTGGCAGCGTCTATAATTTCGTCCGTATAAGAAGAAAGAATATTAATGAGTTCCAGCTCTTCGGGAGCTTTCAAAAGAGCAAGCTCCTCCTCTGTGCAGGGGTGCGGAACCATGTTTTCTTCTTCCTTCAGTTTCTTCATTACGCTGCAAATGCGTGCATGTGCGTATTGTACATAATAAACAGGATTTTGGCTGTCCTGCTGAATCGCAAGGTCAAGGTCAAAATCAATCTCGGAAGTTGGCTCGCGCAAATTAAAGAGGAAGCGTGCGGCATCTACCGGGACTTCATCAAGAAGTGTGACAAGAGTAATTGCTTTTCCGCTGCGCTTGCTGGCTTTAATCACTTCGCCGTCGCGCATTAAGCGAACCATCTGCATCAAAACAACGTCCAGGCGGGAAGTATCAACCCCTAACGCCTGCAAAGCGCCTTTTAAACGCGGTACATAGCCGTGATGATCGGCGCCGAATACGTCGACAGCGTAATCAAAATTCCGGGTAACAAGCTTGTTGTAATGATAGGCAATATCCGGAACAACATAGGTAGGAACTCCGTTTTTACGCACTAGGACAAAATCTTCAGAGCCATAATCTTCGCCTTTAAACCAGACGGCGCCTTCTTTTTCATAAGTGGCGCCTTTTTCTTTGAGCAGTTCGACCACTTTCTCGACTTCTCCGTTTTTGTGAAGCGTGGATTCTTTAAACCAGTTGTCATAGCAGATTCGGTATTTGAGAAGATCTTGTTTTAAGCCTTCGATATTAAGCGGCAGAGCATATTGGATGAGCGCTTTGCGGCGCTCTTCAGAAGAAGTTTTTACATATTGATCGCCGTATTTTTTGGCAAAGCTTTTTGCGTGCTCAATAATATCGACTCCCTTGTAGCCATCCTCCGGAAAAGGTACAGCGTCCTCTCCTTGATAAAGCTGCAAATAACGTGCCTCCAGAGAAGCACCGAATTTATTGACCTGATTTCCGGCGTCATTGAGATAAAATTCCCGTTCGACTTGGTAGCCGGCTTCTCCCAATACAGCCGCCATGGTATCTCCTAGAACGCCTCCACGGGCATTGCCGACATGCATAGGGCCGGTGGGGTTGGCGGATACAAATTCTACAAGGACTCGTTTTTTACCGCCGAAATTGCTTTTTCCGTAATCTTTTCCGCAAGCATTGATGTCATTAAGTACCGCTGCGTAAAAATTAGGCTTATAAAAGAAATTCAGAAATCCGGGACCGGCAATCTCACAGCTTTCGAAGAAAGTATCAGAAAGAGAGATGCTTTCTTTGATTGCTTCTGCAATTTTGCGGGGAGCCATATGAAAAGCCCGTGCGGATACCATAGCGGCATTGGAAGCCCAGTTCCCATGGCTGTGGTCAGCGGGAATTTCCAGCGTAAAAGCAGGAGCTTCTCCTTTTGGCAGAGCCCCTTTTTCCTGCGCTTTTGTAATTGATTCGAGAATAGCCTTTTTAAGTCCTTCGGTTGCGATTCCTACATATTTAGACATCTTTGCTTTCTGCCTCCTTGACGGTAATATAAAGTTCATTGCTGCTTGCAAGACTGGAGTTGATATCCAGCGTATACTGAACCTTCAGACTGCCGCCCTTATCGGTCAGAAGATTTTGCAGTTCCGAGGTTGAAATGCCAAGCATTAGATTCCCATAGCCGGTATTGTACTGGCAAAGATACCGCTTGCCGTTTTCCAGAATCAAATGGGTGCCGTCCGTTCCTCCGCGCATCACGGTAAGACGGTTATTTCCCTCTATTTTTAAGATGTTGGTTCTGGTAGGCTGGGAATTTTCATCATATTCCTTATACATAATATAGCGCTTATCGCCCTTGCGGACGTAAGTGCCCGTTGTGTTGACTTCAATTTCATCCGACTGTCCATTGACCTGCTGCTTGCCGAGGACGGAAATCAGATAGTTTTCTTTCATAGGTATTGTTGACTCCTTACAATGCTTCGATATCAATCGGATTTACATGGTCTTGATTCATACCGAACTGCAAAATGATGGCTCAAAAAAGCGATGGGATAAAAATAGAATCACTGATAATGTTTGCGTTCAAATGCCAAATTAATCAAATCCGTCAATAACTCGCTGAATGGTTTTCCAGCCTTTTCCCAGAGCTTTGGATACATGCTGATGCTTGTAAAGCCCGGTAAGGTATTGAGTTCATTTAAGATGACTTCTTTTCCGTCACGCACAAAAAAATCTACACGGGCAAGGCCGGTGCAGCCTAAAAGACGGTAAGCTCGGCAGGCAGTACGGCGGATTTTTTCGGAGACTTCCTCAGAAAGATGTGCCGGAATATAAAGCTGACTTTTTCCATTTTTATATTTGTCATCATAATCATAAAATTCGGCAGCCGCTGCAATTTCGCCGACACCGCTTGCTTGCGGATTTTCGTTTCCAAGGACCGCGCATTCTACTTCTTGGCCGACCACTAAACTTTCTACTACGATTTTGCTGTCTTCTTTTGCAGCTTTTTGGACGGCAGCGTCCAGCTCTTCTTCAGAATTCACTCGGCTGATTCCAACAGAAGAACCAGCGTTGGCGGGCTTTAAGAAAACCGGATATCCAAGGCGTGCTTCGATCTTTTGCCGGATTTTCAGACGTCCTGCCCCTTCATATTTATCGGCAAAGAACCAGAGGTATTCCGCTTGCCCAATTCCCCAGCTGGAGAGCAGCGTATGGGTGACCGCCTTATCCATGCAGACGGCACTGGAAAGCGTTGCACAGCCCACATAAGGAATTCCGCTTAGATGAAGAAGTCCCTGCAGAGTTCCGTCTTCGCCGTTTTTGCCGTGAAGGACTGGAAAAATGCAGTCAACTTTTATTACATCAAATGAATTTTCACCCTCGAGAACAATTCCCTTGAGAGAAGTATCAGGGGAAATAAAAGCTTTTCGGTTCAGCTCATTATTTTCCCATGAGCCGTCGCGCATTTCGTCGGTAGAGCCGCTGAAAAGATACCAACGGCCGTCTTTTGTGATGCCTAAAAGCCGCACGTCATAGAGTTCTTGGGAAAGGTGGTCGGCAACGGCGGCTGCCGAAACACAGGAAACCTCGTGCTCGGAAGAGCTGCCTCCAAATAGGATCGCAATCGTTTTTTTTGCCATATCAGGAATGCCTCCAATTTTGTCAGAATTGTTTTTAAAGACAAATAATTATAATTCTTGAACTTATATGATACCACAAGAACTTTTGATGCGCAATCCTGAATTTGGAGGCCCTCAACCCAAAATCAAATCTTTTTCAAAAGGGCTTTGACAGAGAATTCCTCAGCCGGTATAATAATAAAAAAAGCAAAAATTTTGCACTCATTTTGCACTCATATTGAAATGACCGATTACTATTTTTTAAGATAGCAGAAAGAGGCCGTCTATGAAACATCATACTCTGTTTTTCAGAATATTGTCCCTTGGAATTTGCTTATCGGTCGTTCTGTTTTCCGGCTGTCAGGCGGAAGATGTCGGCTCTTCTTCGTCCGGAAACTATGTACAGGTAACGATTCCACCCGGGAATACCTTTGAACAAACTGCAGAGCTGCTGGACGAAAATGGGATCTGCTCTAAAGAAGAATTTTATACGGTCTGCGAATTTTATGAACCACAGACATTTACGATCCCTGATGATCCCAAATGTGCATTCCGAATGGAGGGATATTTGTTCCCTTCTTCTTATCTGTTTCAAAAGGGAGAGAATGCTGAGGTGGTCCTCACTCGGATTTTAAAGGCCTTTGAAACAAATGCAGGAGACTTATCAGAAGATGAGTTAACTTTGGCTTCTCTGGTGCAAAAGGAAACGAAAATATCAGATGAGATGCAGATGATTGCAGGGACGCTGCAGAATCGGCTGGACAGCGGGATGAGGCTGCAGCTGGACTCTACCCGCGTGTATGCAGATTTGATTTCTCAAAGCAGCCTCTTGCCTCAGTCGGAAGACTATCAGGCCTATTATAATACGAATCGAAAAAAAGGGCTTCCGCAAGGGCCGATCTGCAGCCCCGGCGTTGCGGCGATCGATGCGGTACGCAATCCGGCGGGAACAGATGCACTGTACTTTTTCTTTGGCAACGATGGAAAGAGCCACTATTCCCATACCTTTGAAGAACATTTGAAAGCAATGGAAAAATATGGTGTCCAAAGTTTACTGTAAAATTTCCCGAGTCCTTCGGATTTCGGGGGTGACAAATCCGTAATCATATAGTATAATCTAATCAATCCGGACTTTTTTAACGGTATTTTGATTTAGAATTGAAAAATAGTCCTAAGAAATTTTGGGATTTTAAAAAAACAGGAGTGATATCATTTTGGAGCAGAGCGTTTATAATCCGCAGAACGTGTTTGAACAAGTGAATTCCCGTGTAGGAGAAGTTCTTAATAAGAATCATTTTGAGCGTCAAGGCGAAATTACTACGGAAGACAACGGCTATAGCACTGTTTATATCAAAGATGATTTGGCTTATCAAATTTATATGAATAATGAAAAACATCAGTTTCTGCTGCGTTACTGCGG
>DHOF01000039.1:10785-11480 GCA_002411615.1 Ruminococcaceae bacterium UBA5397 | reverse complement strand
CAGATTAAAAGGGAAGTCGAAAGTGTTGTCAATGATTTTACGGAAGAGATTGCCGGCCCTTCAAAGGCTGCAATTGTTCTGAATCAGGTTCAGAAACGCCATCGTGGCACGGAAGAAAATACAACCGATCCGGTTTTCTTCTTTAATCGCCTGGTTCCGCTCTGCAAAGATCTGCGTGACGACCTTCTAAAGGAGCGCGTTACTTACGGAGAAGTGCGTGGTGCAACATTTGCGAAGGAAAAGGCACTGCCGAAAATTCAGCTGCTTTTAGAGAGTGGCAGCCAGTCTTCGATTGAGAGACTTGCCAATATTTTCAGCGATTTGTATGAAGTGGGCGATCTAGATGTACGCTCCATTATTACACTGGTTCTGATTAACGGCCTTACCGAACAGGAATATCAAAAGTTGGAGCCTCTTTTCAGTGATAACCTGAAAAAGGGTGCAAAAGCAGGACTTCGTATGAAAGGTAAAACGGTAAAACCGGAAAAGAAAAAGAAAGCGGCCCGTTATGTAGCGGACAACCTTAATGAGACTCGCTGATTATTTTAAAAAAGAAGTTGACAAAATACCTCTCTTTGTGGTAAACTTTTATTACCTCAAAAAGGGGTATTTTTTTTGCGCCCTTTTCGAGGGAGGCCGGAATCCCAAAAGATTCCAATATTTTTCCGTACAACGGGAGGTGCCGTCATGAGAGT
>DHOF01000039.1:9322-10573 GCA_002411615.1 Ruminococcaceae bacterium UBA5397 | reverse complement strand
AAGAATGATCCGGACAGGCTCGAGATGAATAAGTACTGCAAATTCTGCAGGAAGCATACACTTCACCGCGAGACCAAATGAACGGGGTGACAGAGAATGGCTGAAAAAGAGATGAAAAAAGGGAACGCACTGAGCCGTGCGGGCAAGCGCGCTTCTCAGTTTTTCAAGGACACCAAAGCCGAAATGAAAAAGATCGTATGGCCGACGCCGCAGGCAACCTGGAAAAACACTGGTGTTGTCATTGCATTTATCGCCATAGTTGGTCTGTTCATTTTCCTATTGGATACGGCGTTTCTTTCCCTACTCCGTCTAATCATGAATGTTGCAGTTTGAAGGTGAGGTTTGAAGATGCCAGAAGAAGCACGTTGGTATGTAGTTCATACCTATTCCGGCTATGAAAACAAAGTTGCCTCAAACCTTGAAAAAACAGTGGAAAACCGTAATTTACAGGATCTCGTTCAAGGGATTCGAGTTCCCACCGAGACCGTCGAAGAAGTAAAAGACGGAAAGACTCGTCAGGTGGAACGTAAGATTTTCCCCGGCTATGTTCTTGTAAAAATGGTTCTCACAGATGAATCCTGGTATGTCGTGCGCAATATTCGCGGCTGTACAGGCTTTGTCGGTCCATCCAGCAAGCCGGTTCCCCTTACAGAGGAAGAGGTCGCTTCGATGGGAATCGAAAAACGCAGCGTAGAGGTTTCTTATCAGGTGGGTGATACTGTCAATATTATTGATGGACCATTTGATGGCTTTGCCGGCCGTGTCGAAGAAATCGATACCGAGAAAAATCGTCTGCGCGTAACGATCAATATGTTTGGGCGCGAGACTCCGGTTGAGCTTTCGCTTGACCAAGCGGAAGCTGCAGAATGATTTTGCAGAAGATCCGTTAAAAAGATTAATTTTCAAAAAGTCCGCGGGAATATTCCGCTGATTTTGAGGGCGCAGAGGTGCCCCAGTGGGAGAAACAGGAAAATCTATTATCCCCGTTTCGCTTTTACCACAAAATTTGGAGGTGCAGTAAAATGGCTCAAAAAATTACCGGCTATATCAAGCTCCAGATCCCTGCCGGCAAAGCAACCCCGGCGCCGCCTGTTGGCCCGGCTTTAGGCCAGCACGGTGTTAATATTATGGCGTTCACTAAGGAATTTAATGAGCGCACCAAAAAAGACGCAGGTCTTATTATCCCTGTTGTCATTACGGTCTATGCGGATCGTTCTTTCACTTTTGTCACCAAGACTCCTCCGGCTGCAG
>DHOF01000039.1:8841-8976 GCA_002411615.1 Ruminococcaceae bacterium UBA5397 | reverse complement strand
AGGTACTGCACGCAGCATGGGCGTTGAAGTAGTCGAATAATCCGCAGATCAAATGAAACCCGGGTGGGAGGAACCCGAACAATTCCGCCATACCACTCAATAGGGAGGATTACAATGAAACATGGTAAGAAATAC
>DHOF01000039.1:8176-8506 GCA_002411615.1 Ruminococcaceae bacterium UBA5397 | reverse complement strand
GGTGCCATTGTTTTGCCGAATGGAACCGGAAAAACAATTCGTGTTCTGGCAATTTGCAAGGGCGACGCCGCAAAAGATGCCCAAGAGGCTGGCGCCGATTTTATCGGTGCTGAAGAAATGGTTCAAAAGATTCAGGGCGGTTGGATGGACTTTGATGTTCTCATCACCACTCCGGATATGATGGGCATGGTTGGCCGTCTTGGTAAAATCTTAGGACCCCGTGGCTTGATGCCTAACCCGAAGGCGGGTACTGTTACTCGTGAAATCGGAAAAGCAATCAATGAAGCAAAAGCCGGTAAGATTGAATACCGTCTGGACAAGTCCAACATC
>DHOF01000039.1:7708-7978 GCA_002411615.1 Ruminococcaceae bacterium UBA5397 | reverse complement strand
TCTGGACAAGTCCAACATCATTCATTGTGTAATTGGACGCGCATCTTTTGGTGCTCAGAAGCTTCAGGAGAACTTTGACGCTTTGATGAGCGCAATCGTAAAGGCAAAGCCTGCCGCCGCTAAAGGCCAGTATATCCGTTCTTGCGTAATTGCAACAACGATGGGCCCTGGCGTACGTCTTAATGTCAATCATTTTGGTGCATAAATTTCTTTGATCCTTGACATACGATAAATCGTGTGTTAAACTAATAAAGCTGTTTTTATTCAAAG
>DHOF01000039.1:7173-7512 GCA_002411615.1 Ruminococcaceae bacterium UBA5397 | reverse complement strand
TTTTTATTCAAAGACAGCAGGTGCATTTTGCATAAAGGGGAATCCCACCTGCCGAGGATAGAGCAAATACGTTTGTTTATACAGTTTGTATAAAATGTAAATTTGCCTTCTCCGCGGTTCATGTGGAGAAGGCTTTTTGTATAATGCGGGATTCGTTTTATGGAGGTGAAATCATTTGCCAAGTAAGAAGGTTCTGGAAGAAAAGCAGCAGGTCGTAGCAGATCTGGCTGAGCAGCTGAAAAAATCCTGTGTCGGCGTTGTCGTTGACTATAAGGGAATTTCTGTTGCCGATGACACAAAGCTTCGTAAAGAATTGCGTGAAAGCGGCGACCAGTATAA
>DHOF01000039.1:6465-6905 GCA_002411615.1 Ruminococcaceae bacterium UBA5397 | reverse complement strand
TCCATGCAGCAAAAACACTCTATACTTTTGAGAAGAACACCAAAGGTGCTACTCTGAAAGTAAAAGCTGGATTTGTTGACGGAAAGGTTCTGAGCAAGGACGATGTTGCTGAACTGGCAACGCTGCCCAGCAAAGAGGAACTGGTTGCGAAAGTACTGGGAAGCCTCAATGCTCCGATTACCGGATTTGTTACCGTGTTGAACGGAACAATGAAAGGTCTTGTAGTTGCACTGAATGCGATTGCAGAAAAGCAGGGCGCAGAAGCATAATACGCCCTTTATAAAAAATGATTATAATTTAATTTTGGAGGTATTTATCATGTCTGAGAAAGTTACAAAGCTGATTGAAGATGTAAAATCCCTGACCGTCCTGGAACTGAGCGAGCTCGTTAAGGCTCTGGAAGAAGAGTTCGGCGTTTCTGCTGCTGCTCCTGTTGCTGT
>DHOF01000039.1:0-6393 GCA_002411615.1 Ruminococcaceae bacterium UBA5397 | reverse complement strand
TGAAGATGTAAAATCCCTGACCGTCCTGGAACTGAGCGAGCTCGTTAAGGCTCTGGAAGAAGAGTTCGGCGTTTCTGCTGCTGCTCCTGTTGCTGTTGCTGCAGCTCCTGCTGTCGCTGCTGCTCCTGCTGAAGAGCAGACCGAATTTGATGTTGTTTTGAAGTCTGTTGGCCAGAACAAGATCGCTGTTATCAAGGTTGTCCGTGAAATCACCGGACTTGGCCTGAAGGACGCAAAGGCTGTTGTTGATGCTGCTCCTAAGGCTGTTAAAGAGGGCGCTTCCAAGGAAGATGCTGAAGCAATTAAAGCAAAACTGACTGAGGCTGGCGCTGAAGTCGAACTGAAGTAATTTCGCGTTTTCATAAAAACGAGATTTTGTCTTTCGAAAAAGAGGGACTGCAGATTTTCTGCAGTCCCTCTTTTTTATAAAACTCCGTAAAACATCGATTGGTTTTGGATAGAGGTTTTACGGAGTTTTCTTTTATCATTTATTAAATGGTAATTTCAATTCGGATTTGTTCAGGACCTAGAATGCAGCTTTCATAATAGCCGTCTCCGGTAGTTCGAGGCCCGCTGACAGTGGGATAACCGTCCTTTTTGAGTACAGCTGTCAGCTGGTCAACTTTTTCTTTGCTTCCAACAGAAAAAGCTAAGTGATCGAGCCCTGGATAAGCACCGCCTTTTTCATTAGACAGAAGTTCGGGGCGATTCATTAGTTCTAATCGTGCCCCGTGATCAAAAGATAAAAAATAGCTTTGAAACCCGGTCTTTGTATTGTGGTAAAGCTCAGAGGTGCTTGCCCCAAAATAAGTTTCAAAAAACGATTTCATCTGTCCTAAATTGAAAGCATAAAGTGCCAGATGCTCTATTTTCATGAAAATTAAATCCTTTCAAACGTAATCAAAATCACTTTAAAAGTTTCTGATTTACATTTTACGATAGCGATGAACTTTCCGTTTGGCAGCTTTCTTTTGATGACTAAGGAGTGTTAAAACGATGTAAACAATAATTAGCACCACCAAAATACCGGCAATCAACACAAACCAGCGGGAAGTAACAATTCGTTTGGCGAGCGTGATAATATGAACCCATTCGCTGCGGTCAACGCTTTCACTGGAAACCAGATTGACAGAACCAATTTCTTCTCCGTTATAAACCAGTTTCGCTGTTCCAACTTGATCTCCGCGTTTTACCGGTGCCGCAACCGATTGCGGTAAATCCGGCACAATTTCTACGTTGCTTGGGTCAACATCATTCGGAAGAATGGCAGATACTGTCGTTTCAGGACTTAAAAGCAGATGGTCTTTGCTCCACGCATAATCGAGCGGAACCTCCATCGTTGCCTGTGAAGCAGATAGAACCTGTTTTAGCTGGAAATTCTGATAGGCCCAGCGATATAGCTGACGGGTATCAAGCATCTCTTGGTGAATAACAGCGCCACTGCTGTCTGTACTGGGACTTTGGGTGTTCATCATTACACACAGATAGGAGATCCCTTCTGCGCGGGCTGAACTTACTAAACAGTAACCAGCTTCATCAGTATGTCCGGTTTTGATGCCTCGTGCATATTGATAATAATAGTCCGTGGAACCAATCAAGTTCTGATTAATGAGAAAGTTTGTGGTGTCTACCCAGGCGGTAGTTCCTTTGCGGGGACCATCTTTAATGGTAAAGGTATACCGAAGAGTGTTTGTAATCTCATCAAAATAGTTCATCTTCATTGCGTACTGTGCGATTTTTGCGAGATCAGATGCGGTTGTATAATGGTTTTCGTCCTGCAAACCATGGGGATTCATGAAATGTGTATTGGTACAGCCTAGATCCTGCGCTTTTTGATTCATCATATCGACAAATTTTTGAATATCTCCGCCGCCGACATAAGTCGCGAGTGCAACTGCCGCATCATTTCCGGAAGGCACCATCATGCAGTAAAGCAGATCATGAGCGGTCAAAACATCGCCGACTTTTAAACCAGCAAGAGAACTGCCGGACCCAGTGAGAGTATCCGCCATTTGCTGCGTAAAAGTGATCATCGTATTATCAAGATCAGGAATATTCTCGGCAGCAATAATGTAGGTCATGATTTTAGTGGTAGAAGCGGGATAGACCTTAGCATCCGGCTGCTTAGAATAGATGGTCGTATTTGTATCCAGATTGATCATTAAAACAGACTGCGCCTTTGGCTCAAAATCAGGGGAGAAAGCAGCATTTGCTGAAACCGTACAGAAAAAGACGGTAAAGATAATGAACAGAGGAAGGAGGAAACTCCGTTTCTTCATAGAACTTTTGCCTCCAATGTGATAAAATAAAATGAATAATATTTAGTATACCAGTATTTCGAGAAAAAGGAAAGTATGAAACAAGGATTTTTCAAAGAGAAGGGAGGAAATGCCAAATGAAAATTCTGCATACGGCAGATTGGCATCTTGGAAAGAGTCTGTATGGAAGATCCCTTCTGGAAGATCAGAAATGGTTTTTAGATTCGTTTTTATTGCCTTTGCTCGAGCGGGAGCACCCGGATGCTCTTGTTGTAGCGGGAGACCTTTTTGACCGGCAGGTGCCGCCAGTAGAAGCAATTACGCTGCTGGATGATTTTTACACGCAGCTTCATAAAATGGGGATTCCATTGATTGCAGTCGCCGGAAATCATGATGGTGCAAAACGGCTTTCTCTTGGGAGTACACTTTTAAGGCAAAGCGGAATCATTTTGGCAACTCGTCCGGAAGAGCTTTTTCATCCAATCGAACTTGAAACCGCATCGGGAAAAATTTGTTTTTGGACTCTGCCGTTCTGTGAACCTGCACAGATAAGGGAATTGTTGGAGCAGGAAGAACTTCATTCTATGGATGAAGCATTTCGTGCGATGATCGAGAAAGTGGAGCCAAAAGAAGGTGCAGTCAATGTTCTGGTGACGCATTGTTTTGCGGCAGGAGGACAGATTGGTGCCAGTGAAAGTCCGGCATTTGTTGGGGGAAGCGCACAGGTAGGAACGGATCTGTTCGAAAAATTTGATTATACGGCTTTGGGACATCTTCATGGGCCGCAAAAAGCAGGAAAAGGACGATATTCCGGTTCGCCGCTCACCTATTCTTTTGATGAGGCAAATCAGAAAAAATCGGTGACTATGGTGGAATGGAAAGAGAGCGGACAGGCAATAACGGAGATTCCGGTTTGTCCACCAAAAAAAGTCCGCGTGATTTCGGGAGATTTCCAAGAGCTTTTACAAGACGCCAAAGAAAATCCAAGCGAAGATTATCTTTTTGCCGAGCTTTGTGATACAAAGCCGGTTTATCTGCCTCTTGACCAGCTGCGTCCCTATTACCCAAATCTTCTCGGCCTTTCGAGTCAATGGCTTCTTTCCAAGGGGGAAGGAGATAATCAGAAATTGCGGGAACAGATTCATCACAGAGCGGATGATCTGGCGATTTTTGAGGAATTTATGAAACAAATCTGCGGAACAGAGGCAGATGAGGAAGATAAAAAGCTGGTTCAAAAAATGCTTCGTATAGATTTGGAAGAAGAGGAGGAGAAAGCCGAATGAAAGCACTTTTTTTGCGTATGAAAGCATTCGGCTGTTATCTGCACGAAACAAGTCTTGATTTTGAGAGTCTTGGGGAACACCCATTGTTTTTGATCACCGGAAATACCGGCGGCGGAAAGACAACGATTTTGGATGCAATGTGCTTTGCACTTTATGGAAAAGCAACCGGAGGACAACGCAGCTGGGACAGTATGCGCAGCCTTTCTGCTGCGATGAAAGAGGAAACTTTTGTGGAATTTACGTTTGCTCTTTCGGGGAAAATTTATAAATTCTATCGGGAACAGAAGCATTACGCCGGGCGCGGCACCGGAGAGGAAAAGATCAAAGAGACAAACGAATGTTGGAAGAAAGATCATTTAGGAGAATGGAAGCTTCTGGAATCTGGTTCGGATAAAGCCATTCGGGAATGGGCAGAAAAACTTTTGGGATTAAATTGTGAGCAGTTTTCTCAAGTTGTAGTGCTGCCGCAGGGGGATTTTCTGCGGCTTTTAATGTCTAATTCCATGAAAAAGGCTTCCTTGCTGCAGACACTTTTTCATGCGGGAAAATGGAAAGTTCTGACGCAGAGGATGCGGGACAAAGAACGTGCACTTTCTCGGGAAGCAGGAGAAAATTTAGCATCTAAAAATTCCATTTTGGAGCGGGAATCTTCTTCTAGTGGGGAAGAGATGGGAATTTTCTGTAAAAATCAGAAAATTAAGATCAGCGAACTAATGAAAGAACATGAAAAAGCGCAGGCAGAACTTGAAAGCCAGAACCGTGCATATCAGCTGGCAGCGAGCCTAGATACTTCCCAAAAAATGTTGATTCGCTGCAGCAAAGAGCAGGAAGAATTTTATCAGCGGGCAAAAAATGCGGCAGAGGAAAAGAAACAGGCAGAGGCTTTTTTACCAAAGGCAGAAGAAGCGAGAAAACAGGCGGATTCTCTAAGGGAAAAGCGAGGTAGTTTTCGGATGGCTCTGGAAGAGGTCAACAGACTGCAGTCCGTTGAGGAGCATTGCCGGAAGCTAAAAAAGCAGGTGGAAGAACAGAAAAAAGTAAAAGAAGCAGCAGAAAAAGAATGGAATGAAACCTCAGTCAGATGCGAAAAGGGAAATGCTTACATTGAAGAAATTAGCAAGACAGCTTCTCTCTTGCCGTCTTTGTCAGCCCAGATAGAGCAGGAGATCAACAAAAATGCAGCAGCGGCGGCGGCGGTCCATCTTGAAAAGGGGAAGCCGTGTCCGGTCTGTGGCTCTTTAGAGCATCCGATTCCTGCGGAGCCTTCTCTCATTTTACAGGCACTCACAAAGCGCCGCAAGGAGACAGAAGAGGCTGTAGAAAAGCTGGAAAAAGCACGCACAAGATTAAAATTTCTGGAACAGGAACGTGAAAAAGCCCGGGATCAGGTGCAGCTGGCAGAAAAAGCACAGAATGTATTGGGACAGTCTTTGGCAGCAGAAGAAGCAAAGATTGAGGAACTTTCTAAAACGGTACAGGGAAATTCTTCGGCGGCAGAATTAAATTCCATCTTGGGGAAAATAGAAAGATCGATCGCTGACTGTGAAAAGATGGAAAAGGAGATCACAGAGCGGCTGCAGTTGGCGCAGCGCTCAATGGCGGCAGCCGCGGCTTCGCTGGAAAGTGCCAAAAAAGCGTTTTTGAATGCACAGGAAACAGACCGCAGGGCCCTCAAAGCATATCGCATGGCTTATGGGGAGGGGGCAGAGCGCCCAGATGTTGAAGTGATTGAAAAAACGAGAAAAGAAGCGCAGGATCGTGTTGCTGAACTTTCCGCTCAAAAAGGTGCTGCACAGGAACGGCTGCAGAGTGCGGAAAAATCTTTGGAACAGTTAAAGCAGTTGGAAACACAGGGCGAAAAGCTTCAGGAGCAGTACGCGAGAGTAAGCCGGCTTGCGAAATTGCTTTCCGGGGATTCTGCGATGAAAATACCCATTCAGAATTTTGTGTTGGGCGTGATGCTGGACGAAATTCTGCAGAGCGCAAATCTCTTTTTTGCCGATCTTTCCGGGAATCGTTATCAGTTGATTCGAGCGGCAGAAGAAAGCAACGGAAATGCAAGGGGAGGGCTTGATTTGCGTGTTCTGGATGCCGCAGCAGGCGGAGCAAGAGAAGTAGCAACGCTTTCGGGCGGAGAACTTTTTCTCGCGTCCCTTTCGTTGGCATTTGGACTTTCCGATGTGGTGCAGAGCTCTTCCGGCAGCGTCCGCCTGGATTCCATTTTTATTGACGAGGGCTTCGGAAGTTTGGACCAGGAAACGCTCGATACTGCTATGAACGCGCTTTTGCGTCTTCAGAAAAGCGGCAGAACGGTAGGAATCATTTCTCATGTGACCGAATTAGAGAGTGCGATTCCCCTGCAGGTAAGAGTCGGAAAACTTCCCGATGGGACGGGCACTCTACGCATAAAAACTTTATAAGCGTCAAAAAACGGATTGCCTAAAATTTTTAGGCAATCCGTTTTTAATGATTTTTGATTAGAGCTAAGAAGACTCAAGCGATTGAAAAAGGAGCCGCACTTCTGCACAAAGGCCGCGGTGATCTTCTTCTTTCAGTTCGGGATCTTCTTGTAAAAGCGAACGGGCAATCGTTTGGGTCCGCTTGAGGACTGCCAGATCGGTGTTGATGTCGGCAATTTTCAATTGAGGAAGACCATGCTGCCGATCTCCAAAGAAATCTCCGGGTCCACGCAGCTTTAAATCTCGATCGGCAATCTCAAATCCGTCCTGTGTTTCGCACATGGCCTTCATTCTTGCCTGCGCGTTATCATTTTGTGCGTCGGAAATTAAAATACAATAGGACTGAAATTTGCCGCGCCCGACTCGTCCGCGCAGCTGATGCAGCTGCGAAAG
>DHOF01000132.1 GCA_002411615.1 Ruminococcaceae bacterium UBA5397 | reverse complement strand
CTTCTCCAATGCTTGCTCCGTAGGCAATGACCTCTTTCACAAGTGGTAATTGAGATACACGGGTTTCTATTTCTTCGGGAGAGACCTTTTTTCCATTTTTCAGAACAATCAAATTCTTTTTTCTGCCGGTAATATGTAGAAAACCGTTTTTATCCAGAGCCCCAAGATCACCGGTGTGGAACCAGCCGTCAGTTAAAACGGAATCCGTCAATTCCTTATCTTTGTAATACCCGATCATCACGCTGTCACCGCGTACAAGGATTTCATCCTCTTGTAGTTTGAGTCGAAAGCAGGGAAGGATTTTTCCTACACTGCCAAAGCAATAATCTTTGTTGCGGTTTACGCTGATCAGTGGGGAACATTCTGTAATCCCATATCCTTCTAGACAAACGATGCCGAATTTGTGCATTCTCTCAATTACGTCCGGGGCAAGACAAGCGCCTCCGCAGATCAAAAGAGAAAGATCACCCAAACACTTTTGTTTAATTGCTTTCCATTCTGGTGGAACGGATTCTTCTTTGCGGTGGAACCAAAGAAGTTGTTTTTCGGGTGGATTTTCCGGCAAACCGGCTTCTGATAAAGCTTGTGATAAGTTTTTGTTTATAATTTCCATAACAAGGGGAACAGCCAGCAAAGTTCCAGGATCGAAAAGGGCAAGATCACGCTGGAATGTTTTGAGGTTTCCGTTAATACAGAGATGACAGCCGGCAATCAGTGCATTTAAAACGCAGCAGGTAATTCCGTAGGTATGGAAAAACGGAAGAAAGGTGAATACTTTTTCTGTAAATTTTACCATTGCCATAGATTGACCGGCATTGATTAAAATTCCTTTTTGAGAGAGCATGACTGCCTTGGAAGCATTGGTTGTTCCGGAAGTAAAGGCGATTACTGCTAAATCACTGCCGTTTGTTTTAAGATCTAAAAATGCTTTTCCCTGTTGTGCAATTAACTCGGCACCTTCTGCACAGACACTCTCAAAACTATTCGGCGCTTTTTTGTCATCCGAGCATATGCTGACGCTTGCCATTTTTGAAATAGGACCATCTTTTGAGAAAAGCTTTTTTACAGAATCGGACATAATCAAAAAATCGCAGTCTGCAGAAGAAATCATTTTGCGAATCGTATCCGTATCTTGGTCAATATCAATTAAAACTGCAACGGAACCGATGGCAGTTACTGTAAAAAAGGAAATCAACCATTCCAGACTGTTTTCCCCAGCGATAGCGATGTGTTTTCCCTGTAATCCTTTTTGAAGAAGCGCTTCTCCAAACTCATGAGCAGTTTGATAAATTTGTTGGTAAGTAAGTGTGTGAGGAACCCCGTCCTGATCATATTGAGTAATGGCCGGCTGATTTTTATACCGTACCTGAATACCAGAAAGGAAGGATGAAAAAGTGTCATAACAAGTGGTGGGGTAATATGGATAAGAATGCATGGTTTTGTCTCCTTTTCTTTAAAAATTAGTGGGGCTGCTTATAGAATTGGAATCAGAAAGAATATTCGGATTTTGCTCCAGAATGGCAAGAAATATATCGACAGGTTCCGGAGCAAATTGTTTTCCACGACCTTCAATTAATTGTTGTTTTGCTTGGTCCAGTGTTAAATTATTGCGGTAGCGGCGATGAGAAGTCATTGCATCAAACGCATCTGCAACACTGATAATTCTGGATTCTTCCGGAATTTCGTAACCGGATATTCCATTTGGATATCCAGTTCCGTCCCAACGTTCATGGTGACTTAGAACGATAGGCGCAATCGTTTGATAGGAACGAATGGAAGAAAGTAAGACGGCGCCGTCTTTTGGATGCCTTTTGATTACTTTGAATTCTTCATCGGTCAGAGGACCGCTTTTCAACAGAATTTGATCGGGTACTTTGATTTTTCCAATATCATGAAAAAGACCGGCAATACGGATTCTTTTGACAAATTCCTTACTTTTTCCCATTGATTTTGCAATCAATTCGGAATAATAAGAGACCCGGTCGGAGTGGTTGGACGTATAAATATCTTTTGCATCCACCATGGAACGTACTGCATTTGTCATTTCCGTAAATTGCTGTTCCAATTGAGTGTACGCTTTTTGCAAATGCGCATTTGTCAGGTCGACCATATTTTGAAGCATACGGTTTTGCAGAGCTGCGGTTGCCTGACGAACATAAAGCTGTAAAAGTTGATGGTCCGGAAAATGATGGGCGGAACTTGAAATTCCGATGATTCCGATTTGCTGATGGTATTCATCAACTAATGGAATGATTAAAAGCGGATTTTCGGAATCAATTTGGAAACCATCCTCTTTGTCGCGGGATTGTTTCCAAATTTTATCTGCTGATTTTTTCCCTTCTTTCAGATTCCCGATTCCAGAAAAAAGTGTTCCTATACTTTTTTCCGGAATATAAACAAATCCGTCTTCGATCGAAAATAAACATCTGAGTTGTTCCAAAATCAAATCCAGCTGCTGCTGCAATGGCTGTTTTTGAAATAGTTCGAGGCTTTTCTCTAAGATATCTTGTAAACCGTTTTTATAATGACGAATCGTGCGCATCTGCCGAATCGATTTTACGCAGGATTCTACTAGAAGGCCAAGCTGGTCAAAACGGTCACTTTTTTCATAATATCCCTGAATATCCAGCTCTCGAATTGTTTTGACTGGTGGGACTAGGTCTTTGTGACCTGTTAAAAGAATAATAGAAAGATCCTGGTTAAAAGCACGAATCTTCGTAACGACCTCGTCTCCGCAAATTGGAGACATCAGATAATCCAGAAGCAGAATATCATAATTCCCGGTACGAATGCGTTCGATTGCACGTTCTGGATTATTTTCGGTATCTACATGATATCCAAATTCCTGCAGATAAGACTGTACTGTCAACGTCATGATTTCATCATCGTCAAGTGTAAGAATTGAAACATCAGTTTGTTGTGCGGAGATGCGGTGTTTTCTCATTGTAAAGT
>DHOF01000073.1 GCA_002411615.1 Ruminococcaceae bacterium UBA5397 | reverse complement strand
CAAAAAAGATTTTATTCACTATGTGGAGTTTAATGTCAACTTTGAATCTCTGGACCGCGCACTTTCTCTAGATATAAATGGAAATAAAGAAAACAAACCGGTCAACTGGGTAGACCTTTTAAGTTTAGAAGCCTCCCGCACCGGCGGAAAATTCACAAGCTCCTCTCCAAAACACCTGGATGAAGACGCAGAAAAGCTGCAAAACGGCTCCTCTGTTTCCGAGCTGTCCCAAGGGCTCTCTTATTATCCTTATTATCGAAAAGCATATGGTGCCGTTCTAGATGGACTAGTCGGAAATTTTGAAGAAGAAGTCCCGGACGAATCCGCTCCAAATGGAAAACGCTGGGAACAAAAATATGGTCTTTCTGCCTATTCACCTATCGCAAAAGGGTTTCCATATTCTGAATTCGATGATTTTGGAGTAAGCCGTACTTATGGCTATCGTCGGCAGCATCTTGGACATGATATGATGGGACAAATCGGCACTCCTATTATTGCCGTGGAAAGCGGAACAGTCGAAGCCCTCGGGTGGAACCAATATGGAGGATGGCGGATTGGAATCCGGAGCTTTGACAAACAGCGCTATTATTATTACGCACATCTCCGGCAGAATTACCCTTACCAATCCAATTTAAAAGTCGGTTGTTCTGTTAAAGCCGGAGACGTAATCGGCTATCTTGGTCATACTGGATACAGTACCAAAGAAAACGTCAACAATATTACAGAACCTCATCTTCATTTTGGATTAGAGCTGGTTTTTGACGAATCTCAAAAGGAAAGTGACAATGAGATCTGGGTAGATGTCTACCCGCTTTGTCGGCTGTTCTCACGCCACCAATCCCTAGTTGCAAAGGTTTCCGGCACAAAAGAATATCAGCGGGTTTACGACTTTCAAAGCGCTGAGAATCCGTAATTTTTTTTGCGGAAACTTTTATTTTGATGAGCCAACCATAAAGCCCCCACCACCATGAGCAGTATCGGATCGGACTGCAAAACACATTTCAGCAGTAAATCGTAAAATCTGTAGTAAGCTTCTTTTAAACCATCGGGTTTCTCCCTTAAAAATGATTTGTTTACAAAATTTATTTTATGGGAGTTCCTGGTGGTTTTTTTATTTACTTACAAATCACAAGTTTTCTTATCCTTTTTCATTGTTAAATTAGCTTAAAACAAGTTAAATCAATTGTGCAAATTGCTTCATTGTTGTATAATAAATAAGACCATTGGTGAAGTTGTTCTACGACCTAATTAATGACACATTTGGCCTTATAGGAGGTGATGAAATTCACATAACACTTCGCACGGTGATTATCGTATTGATTTTCACTTTCGCGGGTTTACCACTCAAAAGTGAAATACCTTCTGGTCGGGTATTTTCAAAAGTTATCATTAAGCACCACAAGTCTTTAGGGCAACTTATATTTTTGCGTAAGAAGCGAGATAATAACATGAAATATGATATGGAGGAAACAAAAATATGGGTTTTTTAACCAAACTTTTAGGCAATAGCGTTTTTATGGCCTTCCTTGCATTGGCACTGGGATATATATTTGGGCGAATATCTTTTGGCGGGCTTAAATTTGGAACATCCGGTGTTTTGATTGTCGCCCTGATTCTAGGCAGCTTCGGGATGAAAATTCCTGATGTGCTGGGCTCCATAGGACTTGTTATGTTTTTGGGCTGCGTAGGACTTTCAGCAGGCCCCTCTTTTGTAACAAACATAAAGGCTAACTTTTGGGGATTTATAGCAACCACCCTTGCTATTCTTTTATCTGCCGGAGTAACAATTGCCATGGCAGTAAAAATGTTTAATCTTCCAATAGATTTATCTCTTGGCGTCATGGCAGGCGCACTCACCTGCACTGCTTCACTTACTTCTACATTGGAAATTGTAGGCTCTGATTCGGCAGCAGGTGTAGGCTATGCACTTGCGTATGTATTCGGTATCATCAGTATTGTGCTATTTGTACAGATTATTCCAAAGCTTTTCAAAGCAAATGCTGAGGAAGAAAATGCCAAAATACCAGACCCACCTGTGTCTAAACGTTTGGCTGGACTAAAAAATGCAAAACTGATTACAATGGATGCTCCGGGCGTTTTTGTAGTATGCATTACAATTGCTTTCGGTGTGATGCTTGGAGCGATTGCAATTCCTGTAGGCGGCGGCTTAACCTTCTCATTGGGCAACGGCGGCGGTGCGATCATAGCAGGCATCGTCGTATCTGCCATAGGGAAAATCGGTAAAATCAGTTTTCAAGCACCAAAAACCACATTGGTCCCCATGCGTGACTTCGGAATTTCTCTTTTCCTTTTAGCAAACGGTGCAGCTGCCGGCCCGAAATTTGTATCCACCTTATCTCAATATGGCATAACATTATTCTTGGTAGGCGTATTAATGAGTGTTGTTGCCATACTGGCCGCATTTATCGTATCTAGATACCTGTTCAAAATGCCCCTCTTTGCTTCCCTTGGAGCAACCACAGGTGCTATGACTTCAGCACCTGCACTTAATGCACTTATGTTGGTTTCTGGAAATGACAAAGTAGCTGCTTTTTATGCGGCGTGCCAGCCGATTGCTACCGTAGGTCTGGTTATATTACCACGAATCATGGTAGCACTACTGCACTAACCTTAAAATTTACAAACTAAGTACGAAATTTTTAATCTTTACCTTTCTACAAAAGCAAGAGACGCTGTGACCTACAGATCACAGCGTCTCTTGCTTTTGTAAGGAGCATCTGTTTCTAAAATCAAACTAAACTCTTCTCCATCGTTATCTAGACCGTGTCTAGCAATTATCGAATTATTTCTGCTCAAAAAACAAATAAATATCGTAACAAAACTATTCACTCGCATTAAACAAAGAAAGAATTCTAAATTGGGAATTCTAGATTTAGCCTCGTTTTATCAGTTCATGCGCATCAACTATTAAAGTGCCGCCGACTTCTTTGATGCAGCTTGACCCTGGCCCATTCTGAGCTTTTTTAAGTATGGTATCACTAATGCGCCTGACACGATAAGCGCGACCACGTCCGCTACCGGAGTTGCCCACGCTATCCCGCTTATCCCCACGAGATGATCGAACAGGAACATTAACGGAACATCAACTGTGCCTTTGCGGAGCAGTGACAGAATAATCGGCTGAATCTTTTTTCCAGTGGCCTGAAACACTGTAATAACAAAGAAATTGACTGCCGTCGTTGGGCATGCAAGGCAAATAATTCTAAGAAAATTTCTCCCATATTGCACCGTTTCGGCATTATCAATAAACAGGCGCGTAATTGGGGCAGCAGCAAAGAGCAATGCTATCATGCCGACAAGAGATATAATCAGACAATCAAAAAGCAGCGTTTTAATCACTGACATCATTCGTTTTCTGTTTCCTGAGGTATAGTTGTATCCGATTAGAGGAAGCGTTCCCTGTGTCATGCCCTGCGCAATGGCAAACGACAGCAGATCGATTTTCTTTGCGATTCCCATACCGGCGACGGCTTCGTTTGAATAGGTGGAAATAATCTTATTAAGGACAGTATTCGATATGGTAGCCATCATGGAGATGATAAAGCTGGGAAGTCCCACTGCCAGCACCTCACCAGGGATATGGTCTTTCAGTGTATACAGTTTGGGCGATATCGTTATCGTGCTGACATTCCTAATTTTATGAATAAACCAGAAAAAGTAAACTACGGCAGCCGTATTTGAAATCATAGTTGCAATTGCCGCACCTGCAATCTCCATCTTAAAAGTAAAAATGAAAAGCGGGTCAAGCCCCATATTAAGAATCCCACCAAATGCTACGCCGATGCTGGCCTGCTTCGAATAGCCCTCCGCTCTTACAAGATGAGCAAGTTCAGGATTCAGTACCGTCGGAACGGCACCAATGCCGATCGTCCAAAATATGTACTCGGAACTGTACTCCCACGTTCCGTCGTTTGCACCGAGAATTGGCAGTAAAGCCGGAAGAAAGATGAGCACAGAGACACCATAAATAAATGCGGCAGCGACAGCTGTCCAAATGCAGAAGGAAGAACAGTGCGAAGCTCTTTCTCTGTCATTCGCTCCAAGGGATCTGGAAATAAGACTTGCGCCGCCAATCCCAAATAAGTTTGCAAGAGCGGTCATGACCATAAAGAGCGGCATTGCGAGCGTCGCCGCCGCCACCTGATTAGGATCACCCAGCTGTCCCACGAAAAATGTGTCTGCCATATTG
This sequence comes from Ruminococcaceae bacterium UBA5397, assembly GCA_002411615.1. Lineage (GTDB taxonomy): Bacteria > Bacillota > Clostridia > Oscillospirales > Acutalibacteraceae > Caproicibacterium. The sequence goes on along the minus strand of DHOF01000073.1, from coordinate 965 downwards.
TAAATGACAGTGATCACCTGACTGATGACGGTCGGAATTGCCAGAGCGATTACTGCCTTTTTCTCTGGCATAGAAGTAAAAAGGTCATCTTTTTCTATACCCACGTTCAATGCTGCCTCTTTTCTGCACGATTTAGGCTGTCAGAAAAGCACTTGATCGCAAAATGAAAGCTTTTGTCAGTATCCGCTGGGTAATGTGAGAAAAATCCGGTATCCATCTCCGAAACATAACCATGCACAATGCTGCGGAAGAAACGCCGAAAGTGTATCTTTTCATCTTCTTCAATGTCATAGTCCGTGAGCATTTTGACAATCGGCTCTGTGATGCACACAGCAGCTTCATCCAGCACATGATTGTCGGAAGCCGCTACATTCATTACAAGCCAATAAAGCTCTCTGTGCTCTTTTGCAAAGCGCCGATAAGCTTCGGCAAGCGCATAGACTGCCTGCTCACGGCTCAGATCCTTGATTGCCTGCATTTCTGAGTCTTTCTGCAGTCTCAGCGCGTAATTGCACACCCCCACCAACAACTCGCTCATATTTTTCACATGGTTATACAGCGAGGCGGTTTTCACTCCCAGTTCGTCTGCGACGAGCTTCATTGAAAAATTGTTCCGTCCATATTGCTCGATAACATTTACCGCAGCATCGATAAGGACTTCCCTGCTCAACCCTTTTTGTGACATTTCTTCGCCTCCCAAAAAAACTAATGATATTAGTTACATATTAAACTAATTCCATTAGTTTGTCAATGAGCCAAACTGTTTTTTTAAAAAAAAGGCCGGGCACCTGTAAAAGCAGATACCCGGCAATATTTTTATTTTATAAAAGCCTTTGCATTCTCTGATTTTGGAAGCTTGCAATACTTTCTGACATTTAACCTGTACTTGCGCTTTATATGCAGGGTGTCTCTTCAATATGCTCGTTTGCATTGAGTCTGGACAATAAGCATACCGTCTCAACGTG
>DHOF01000050.1:5195-5579 GCA_002411615.1 Ruminococcaceae bacterium UBA5397 | reverse complement strand
TTCATCAGACGCTTTTATTACTTTCCGGCTTTTTTTATGTAAGAAAAATTTCGGTGCAGTGATTTTTCTTCTGAAATCCGGCGGTATTTTTCCCGGGTTGCCTGCCCGCCACGGATATGCCGCTGGGCCTTATTAAGCTCCAAAACCTCTTTGACCTTCTGATAGAGTTGGCGATCAATTTGTTGGAGCCGCTGGGCGACATCTTTGTGGACGGTTGATTTAGAAACGCCGAATTTTTTGGCAGCAGCGCGTACAGTGGCACCGCTTTCGCAGATATATTGTCCGAGCTCAACCGCCCGCTCCTCTACATTGCCTTTCATAAGCTTGCCCTCCCATATCCAATTGTTCATTCTTATGCGAAGAACATTATTTTTATGAGATGAC
>DHOF01000050.1:355-4953 GCA_002411615.1 Ruminococcaceae bacterium UBA5397 | reverse complement strand
ATCATTCCGCTTAGGTAAAACCAGAGAAGCAAAATGATGACGGCTCCGATCGCGCCGTAGACCAGTGTGTATTTTCCAATATGCTCTACATAAAAAGCATATCCGCCAGAAACCAGAATCCAAAAAATCAGTGCGCAGAGTGTTCCGGGTAGCGCTTCTTTTGTAGAGAGCCCACCGGGAGCAAGTCGATAGAGAGAAAGCAGAATCCAAAAAACTAAAGCGGCTAAAAGAAGCATTCGAATAAGGGACCAATAAGATTCCAAAAAATGTAGGGGAGGAATAAATTCTGCTAAAAAGTGAATCGCATTGGGGCTTAAGCTCAGAGCGATAATGCTGATAAAGACAGTACCGATAAGGCCTAAGGCAGAGACGAAAATCAGAGCCTGCTTTTTAATAGGAGCGTTTTCACGCAGAGGCAGGCTGTGAGCACGGCGTATCCCAAGAATTAAACAATTCATAGCACGCATGGAAAACCAGACAGTCAGAGAAAATCCCAGCATAAAGGAAGGGGCACTGGGAGATTCTGTAAGGTAAATAAAATAATTTTCGATAATTTCGATGACTTCTTCAGGAAGAAGCCCTGCAAAAATCTTAACGGAGATCGGCTGAAGATGAAATACGCCCGGCAATGAGCTGATCATCAATAAAAACGGAAAGCAGGTGAAAATTAAGTAGTAAGAAAGCGCGGCGGCACTGCGACCAATTCCATCACGAAAGTAACGGAGAATCAGTTTGCGGATTATTTTTGGAAACGACAATCCTGTCACCTCGATTTTTATATTTATCATAAATGAAAAATGAAATTACTTAGATTTCTTTACTTTTTATGGTCTTCTCAGTACAATAAGAAAAGAGTTTTTGCTTGAAACTCTAAAAAATGAGGAGGACTTTTTTTGAATTTGAGAGATGGAGTACAGCATGCACTTTTTACGAAAAGAGATATTTCGCGGCTTTTGTGGCCGCTTGTAGTAGAGCAGATACTGGAGGTCACTGTCGGAATGGCGGATGTTCTGATGGTTTCTTCTGTGGGAGAAGCAGCGGTCAGCGGTGTTTCTTTAGTCGATATGATCAATGTACTGATTTTGAATATCTTTGCGGCGATGGCGACAGGTGGAGCGGTCGTGGTCAGCCAATGGCTGGGGGCTAAGGAGCGGGAAAAAGCCTGCCACACTGCCGCTCAGCTTTTAACTGCCGCCTTTTTGCTGGCAATTTGCATCATGGTTTTGGTGCTCATTTTTCGCAGTTCCCTTTTGCATCTGTTTTTTGGCCCGGTAGAACCGGATGTAATGGATGCCTGCCTTATTTATTTTTCCATTTCAGCATGGAGTTATCCCTTTATTGCACTTTATAATGCGGGTGCTGCCCTTTATCGTTCGATGGGAAACAGTCGTATTTCTATGTATACTTCGATTTTTATGAATATAGTCAATGTTAGCGGAAATGCGATCTGTGTTTATGGATTGCATATGGGGGTTGCTGGGGTCGCAATGCCGTCGCTCATTTCCCGCTTTTTGGCGGCAATTTTAATGCTGCTGCTTGTTCGCTCGAGAGATAACAGCGTCTATGTGCGTTATCGTTGGAGCGAGCTTCGACCCAAAGCACCCTATATGAAACGAATTCTACATATTGCGCTTCCAAGTGCAATGGAAAACAGCATGTTTCAGTTGGGCAGAATCCTTGTTGTCAGTATTATCACGAATTTTGGTACAACTCAAATCGCTGCGAACGGCGTTGCCAATAACCTTGATAATTTTGGCTGCATTCCGGGGATGGCCATCAACCTGGGAATTATTACAGTCGTGGGAAGATGTGTAGGTGCAGGTGATTTAAAACAGACTCGTTATTATGCGAAAAAGCTAATGCGGGTGTGCCTCTTATGCACAGCAGCTTTAAACGGAATTATGATCCTGATGCTTCCGCTCATTTTAGGGCTTTACAGTTTATCTGCCGAAACGATGCAGTTGACCGCAACCTTAGTCTATATTCACAGTGGCTTTTTAATTCCGCTTTATGTGCCTGCATTTTCAATTCCCAATGTATTGCGGGCGGCAAATGATGTCAAATTTCCAATGTGTGTCTCAATTTTTTCCATGTGGGTTTTCCGCATTATATTCAGCTATATTTTGGGAATTTACTTTGGAATGGGTGCAATCGGCGTTTGGTGTGCAATGGTGGCCGATTGGGTTTTTCGCGCAGTTTGTTTTTCGGTTCGTTATTTTCGTGGCCGATGGACAAAGTATGCGAGGTACTGTGCTTAATAGCATTACCAAAATGCACGATTTATCCATAAATAAGATTGATTTTATCCTTGCGGGAATCGCATAGAGAGATTAAGATAAGAATAGAAAATGCAGCTTTTATAAGGATTCATATGGAGAGGAAGCGTTAGAGAGTGAAATTGCAGGAGTTAAGCGCCGCTTTGCAGAATGGTGAATTTGACCGAATTTTCTGGTATCTCTATGAAGAGGATGGAGAAGAGCTTATTAAAGAGCGGCAGCGCTATCTGCGTGCCGCAGAACGGTTTTCCGGATATTATGGGAAAAGACGCGAAGTGGAACTTTTCAGTGCTCCTGGACGTACGGAGATCGGCGGAAACCATACGGATCACCAGCATGGGCGCGTGCTTTCTGCCAGCGTTAATATGGATGCGATTGCAGTTGCCTCTAAAACTGAGGACGGAAAAATTCGAATTAAATCGGAGGGCTTTCCTGAAGATGTAATTGATCTTTCGGATTTATCCATTAAAGAAGATGAAAAAAATCACAGTGCTTCCCTCATTCGCGGAATTGCTGCGTGGTTTCAACAGAAAGGCGGAAAAACCGGCGGGTTTGATGCTTATACTACGTCAAATGTTTTGTCAGGAAGCGGACTTTCCAGCAGTGCTGCCTTTGAGGTACTGGTAGGGACGATTTTTAACGGACTTTATAATCAGCAGAAATTTTCTCCGGTCGAGATTGCTCAGGCCGGCCAGTATGCGGAGAATACTTATTTTGGCAAGCCTTCCGGGCTGCTCGATCAGGCTTCCAGCAGTGTGGGAGGATTTGTAGCATTTGATTTTGCAGACCCTCAAAAGCCTTTGGTCGAAAAAGTGACATTCGATTTTTCAAACAGCGGCTATACTCTTTGCGTAGTGGATACGCATGCTTCCCATGCAAATCTGACCCCGGATTATGCAGCAATCCCCAGAGAGATGAAGGCGGCTGCCACTTTCTTTGGAAAAGATTTTTTGCGCGATGTTCCGGAAGAAACCTTTTATCAGAATCTTCGAGAAGTGCGGAAATCTGCGGGGGATCGTGCGACTTTGCGCGCCATGCACTTTTTTGCAGAAAATCGCCGTGCACAGGAAGAGACAAAGTGTCTAAAAGAGAAAGATCTCGACAAATTTTTCGAACTCCTGATCGATTCGGGCAGATCGTCTTTTATGTATTTGCAGAATGTGTATTCTCCGGCTCATCCGGAGCAGCAGGCGGTCAGCCTGACTCTGTGTCTCTGCGAACGGCTCCTTTCGAAGACAGGCGGTTCATGGCGGATTCAGGGCGGGGGCTTTGCCGGCACGGTGCAGGCTTTTGTTCCGAACGAAAGTCTGGAGTTTTTCCGCAAACAGATTGATGCTTTTCTAGGAGAAGGCTCCTGCCGTGTTCTCAAAATTCGTCCGGTGGGCGGTATCTCTCTGACACAAGAGAATGGAAAGGAAATTTGCAATGGCTGAACTAAGATGGAATCCGCTTTTAAAGGATTGGCATATGATTGCGAGCAACCGGCAGAACCGGCCGCAGATGCCAAAAGATTATTGCCCGTTTTGCCCAAGCTTTGGAAATGTGCCGGATTATGAGGTAATGGAGTATGATAATGATTTTCCGGCGCTGACTCAGGACCCTTCGGAACCAGACCCAGTGGGAAATGAATTTTTTAAAGTTGCGCCAAACTACGGAAAATGTGAAGTGATTCTTTATTCTCCAGGACATACGACGACGATGCCGCAGCTTTCGGACAGCCATATGAGAAAATTGGTGGATTTATGGTGTGAGCGCTTTTCAAAAATGGCGGCGGACGAAAAAATCAAATATGTGTTTCCGTTCGAAAACCGCGGAGATGTTGTAGGCGTCACGATGCCGCATCCCCATGGACAAATGTATGGATATCCTTTTATTCCAAAGCGGATACAGGTTGAAGCTGAGAGCGCAAAGGAGTATTATAATAAGAACGGGAAGTGCCTGTTCTGTGAAATGCTGAATCAGGAGAAAAAGGCAAAGTCACGAATTATTTTCGAAAATGAATTTTATACGGTCTATCAGCCGTTTTATACGGACTATCCTTACGGGGTTTATCTGATTCCGAATCGCCATGTGGCATATCTTACCGAGCTGACTGATCCGGAAAAAAATGCTTTGGGAATTACGATCCGTGACACTGTTGGAATGCTGGATTCTCTTTTTGATGATCGGTTTCCTTATATGATGTGTATGTATAGCGCTCCGGTCAATGCCGGAGATTATGAAAAAGACTTCCACTATCATATTAAATTCTTCCCGCCGATGCGCAGTGCGGAAAAACAGAAGTTTAACGCCTCCAGTGAAACGGGAGCGTGGGCAAACTGC
>DHOF01000050.1:0-151 GCA_002411615.1 Ruminococcaceae bacterium UBA5397 | reverse complement strand
GCGCGCGGCTTATCAGAAATATCTCAAAAACCGTCCCGTGCAGAATCAGTAACAGTGCCGTATCATACGGTGGAAAGGAACTTTTTATGAAGACAGTTTTGGTAACAGGGGGCGCTGGATTTATCGGCAGTCATACCTGTGTAGAACTTTT
>DHOF01000110.1 GCA_002411615.1 Ruminococcaceae bacterium UBA5397 | reverse complement strand
TTGGGAGCAGGATGCCGCAGGTTCGAATCCTGTCACTCCGACCAGTAAAAAACCGCATTAGATAGCCATTTACAGGCTTTCTGGTGCGGCTTTTTTATATCCTAAATTAACGGAAAACCACGCAAAATAACGATAAAATTCGAAAACATGCAAGTCAACATGCAAGTCAACAATTAGATACTCTTACTATTATTTTCATATTCCCTTATAGATTTCCTTTTGCTGGGCTGTTACAATAAGATTATATTTTCTAATCTTTATGAAAGAAGTAGGTGTCATGTTTCGAACTGCTCCCGGAGTGACAATTCCTTTCCCCAATAAGATTTTGGAAGAATATCAGATATTTAAGGGAGAATCCATTTTCGCCAACGTTAGCTATGAGAAATTATCAGCGTTAGTTACCGATTTTTATAAAGCACTTCCTGAACCGTTGTTTTTCGTGATGCAATTGCCGCTGTCAATTTATGAAGAAAACAAAATGGGATTTAAAGAAATCCTTCACCAAGAAGTGCTGTATCTTGATGGGCAAACGCAAAATCAAATCGACACGATAATGTCTTCATACGGTCAACTGCTATTAAGTGACGGATTATCTCAATTTGCTATTGCATCTCACAAAAGTCATGAAGAAATTTTTATTCAGAAATACAAAGTGGTTTCTATTTATTCGAAAAGGCCGGAAAAATATGTCGCTTTTTTAACGAAATATGGTTTACACAGAACTGATCATTTAATAACTGCTTGGAATACTTTTTCACACGACTATCCCGGTGAATGCCGCAGCATCTGTATGGAAGGCCTTGATGCGTATCATGTGGCAGATATATTAAAGAAGCAAGGCATGTATCGTGCTAAAATAATTGATGAAGACTAAATAAGAGAATAGAAAGACTGCTTGGTGATTCCTTCTGCAGCCGCAATCTGTTACGGTGTTTTCAGCGAGCGCTTTTATAATCTGAAATCCTTTTTGCGCTATTACTATATGTTGTACAAAGAAGTCAGCTGCATTTTTTCTCAATGACTTTTATAGAGACTTCTGTTTTAAGATGCTTAAATACAAAAAGGATACCGCCATCTGTCAAATACAATGGCGGTATCCTGATTTGATCCTTGATCGTTTTTTTCCCTATTTAACGAATAGCACTTCATTTTGCAATAAAACCGATTTGTTATACTCTTTTAGCAGCAGTCGCAGTCAGTATCCTGACAAACATATTCTGGGATGCCCATAATTTGAATGTCCTGATCGATTCCAAGTTTATCGATGATATCCTCGGAAAGTGAGAAGTTGACCATTGTGGTCCAGATGGTGGTAGTTGCACCGGCTTGAGCCAAATATTGGTCAAGTACATCCACTTGGTAAGTCAGATTTCTCAGTACGATATAAGACTGAAGTGTCGGGTCATTCAGTTCGCATTTCCTCAGAGGTGCGCTGAAACTGGTCAGAGGAATCGTAACCGTATATTCAAAGTTAGCGTATGCAGTTGCCGTTGCATTATATTTAATGACTAACTGCTCGTAAGGTTGGGTTACGTTCTGGTGCTGAATGACAGGTGTGCCGGTCGGATCAAGTACAGTGGATGCAACAAACGCTTTTGTGGAGGCGGTGTACTTTGTAAAGGCTGCAAGGTCTCTTGGAAGTGTCAGCACATCAAAAGTATTATCCTCGTATTCCACGACTAGAACCAGTTCAAAATTAAGGACTACCCTTGATTTCTGTGTGCAGAGAATGGTATTCCCTGGATCTTCATCGAGAATTCGTTTGCAGAGTTTCACACATTTTACAGGGGATCCGTAACTTGTATTAGGAGAATCAGTGGTTGCTACTGCGCCGTGGTTAATTATATAGAGCGTTAGTGGGGCCTTTGTTCCCAAAGGTTTAGGGGGAGTATCGCTGGAATAATTTTCTTGGAAGACTTCCTGTGTCTGGAGCAGTTCGGATTTCGCCAGAACTCTTCGGACAAAAATATCAAGTGGCTCTTGAGCTACGTCAGTACTCATGAAGTTTTCACTCCTAAATTTAAGATTGAAAATGAAAGGATACATCATTTTCTATGTATATCATATGTGAATTAGAACTTAATGTGCAAGATGTGCTGACTAAATATTAGAAAACGTCCGAACAAACGACGCAATTTGGCAAATAAAACAGAAATAAAATAATGTTGATCCGAATTGTTTTTTTGAAGATTTAAAACTTTTTTAGGAGTTATAGTTTCCTTTTCCTCCAAAAGAGTAAACAGACGATCCATTGTTTTTCTTTGCTCAGAGAGCATATCATTTAATGTGTTGATATCAGAACTCATTTGAGTTAATTTTTTTAAAATGTCACTTTCCTCGCATGTCTCATTTTTCTCCACGGTCTTTTCAATACTTTCACATTCTTTTTTTACTTTTTCAACATTGGGAGGGGAATTGACTATGCCAGAATCCTCTTCTTTCATTAAAGGTCGCCAAGTGCTTCTATAATTTGAGCTTTTACAAAAGTCATCCATACCATCACCGTCCCCGCAAATACTTATGTAAAAGTAAGATTTTATATTAATTTCTCATGACACTTTTACATGCAAACATCTTTTATAACAGATAAAAATTGTGCAGGGAAAGACATAAGGCAGACATATCATATGCCAGATACAAAGAAAAAGGTTCCGAAAAACGGAACCTTTTTCTTTAAAGTTTCTATCAAGAGAAATTAACCTTTGAAGTTTAGAGCTAAAGAGGCGAGCAATGCTGCACCACGCCATAGAATATCCTCATTGGCTGTAAAGTGAGAACTATGCAGCGGAAAGCTGGGGTCTCCCTCTTTTGCAGTGCCGATCCAAGCAAAAGCACCTGGAACATGATCAAGATAAAAAGCAAAATCTTCTGCACACATGGAAGGATGGGGAACAAGAACGGATTTTTCTGCTCCGAATAAAGCAGCAGCAGTTTTGTGAACATAGTCGGACATTGCTGCATCATTATTAACGGCCATATAGCCCCGTTCATAATCAAGTTCTCCGGTACACTGTGACAAGGTGCAGATTCCTTTTAATACTTCTCCCAGACGCCGCTCTGCAAGATCCCGAACGTCAGGATCAAACGTACGGCAGGTCCCCTCTAAAGCACAGTCTTCTGCAATAATGTTGTAGCGCGTGCCGGCTTTAAAGGTTCCGATGGAGATGACCGCCGATTTAAGAGGATCTGTGTTGCGGCTGATAATCGACTGCGCCGCAGTTACAAATTGAGCACCTGCGAGCAGCGAATCGATCCCTGCTTCAGGAGTAGCTGCATGACCGGATTTTCCGTGAATCTTAACATAGAAATGATCAGAAGCAGCCATCAGCGGGCCAGCCTTTACACCAAAGGTACCAAGTGGAAGTCCCGGCCAGACATGCAGGCCAAAAATCGCATTGATTCCTTTTAATGCACCGGCTTCAATCATGGAACGGGAGCCGCCTTTTGGCGAAAGCTCTTCAGCAGGCTGAAAAATGAGCCGGACTGTTCCGGAAATTTGATCTTGGAATTGTGCGAGCAGATGCGCTGCGCCCAACAGCATCGTAATATGATTATCATGGCCGCATGCATGCATCATGCCCGGAGTTTGAGAACAAAATGGCAGCCCTGTTTCTTCTGTGATCTGAAGGGCGTCCATATCGGCGCGAAGAGCGACAGCTTTGCCGGGCTTGCTGCCATGGATTTCTGCAAGAATTCCGTGACCGCAGATATTTTCTGTAATTTGATAGCTGCCGATTTTTCGCAGTTCCGCTGCAATCAAAACAGAGGTTTCTTTTTCTTCAAAAGCTGCCTCCGGATGGCGATGGAATTCTTCCCGCAGTTCGGAAAGATGCGGTTCCATCTTTTGCGCGGATTCAAGAATTGTCATGAATAAAATTGCCCCCTTTTTCTATTGGGAAAAGCCGCATAAAACGATCTTATTTTTTTGCGTTACTATTTGGCATGATTTCGGGCGGGATTGGACAGTGATATGGTTTTCCGCCTGTTTCAGATAAAAATTCTTCCTTAGCCTTTGAAAGAATGGTAGGATCGTCGATCAGCCTTTTTGCCGTATCAGAGAGAACTCTCGCAGCATAAAGCATTCCTTTGACTGCTGTGCCCGAAATTCCCTGTGCTACGGCCTGCCAGGAGTGTGCCGGTGTACCAGGCACAAAACAGGCTCCAATAAACTGAGCGGTTGGAACGACATGACTGCAGTCACCGACATCTGAAGAACCCGGAATATTAATATCCAAGTGCTTGTGAGGCAGAACAAAATTCATCATCGGCAGTTCTTGACACTTTGCAATCATCTTGCGCTTTTCTGCGGCAGAAGATGCCGTCAGAGAAAGGTCACTTGCCAGATCTATTTCTTTAACGGTCTTTTTGATCTCTTTTGCAAAATTCAGTTCCTGTTCTGTATAAACAGGAAGAGGAACACTCGTCATACTCTGATAAAGAACCTCTTCCAGTACGGAGTTTGAAACCACATTGGAGCAGGCTTTATCAAATCGGATTTCCACGTCAGTTTCTGTCATCAGAGCAGCACCTTTTGCGATCTTGCAGACACGATCGTAAAGTTTCTGTACTTTTTCAGAGTCAGTAGAGCGAATTAAGTAGATGACCTCTGCGTGGTTTGGAATTACGTTTGGAGAAATTCCACCGGTGTTGGTAATTGCGTAATGAATTCGGTCGGTTGGCTCAATATGTTCCCGCAGATAGTTAGCGCCAACGTCCATCAGTTCTACGGCATCCAGAGCACTGCGACCCAGATGTGGAGCCCCGGCAGCATGGGCAGAAACTCCTTTAAAGCGGAAATAAGCCTGACAATTTGCCATCATGGAGCCGGTCGCAACAGCATTGCCTCCACCGGGATGCCATGTGATGGCAGCGTCAAGACAATCAAATGCGCCGTCTCTGGCAAGATAAGCTTTTCCGGAGCCGCCTTCTTCTGCAGGGCAGCCATATAAAACCACTGTGCCGGATTTCTTTGTTCCTTTTAGATAATCCCGTACCATCAGTGCGGCACCGACAGAGCCGCTGCCCAAAAGACTGTGTCCGCAGCCATGCCCGTTTGGAGTTTCTTCTCTGGGAGAAGGAGACGCAACATTGGCTTTTTGGCTGAGCCCCGAAAGTGCATCATATTCGGCTAAAATACCAATAATAGGATGACCACTGCCAAAGGAGGCGGTGAAAGCTGTATCCATTCCGGCTAAACCGGATTTTACTGAAAAGCCTTCTTTTTTAAGAAGATCAATGATTGCCCCTGAAGAACGATATTCGCAAAATTTTAATTCTGAGAAATCCCAGACTTTCGCATTCAATTGGGTAAGCAGTTTTTCATAAGTTTCCATATTACGTTTCTTCCTTAAAGCCTTCTTTTTTAAGAAGATCAATGATTGCCCCTGAAGAACGATATTCGCAAAATTTTAATTCTGAGAAATCCCAGATTTTCGCATTCAATTGAGTAAGCAGTTTTTCATAAGTTTCCATATTATGTTTCTTCCTTTATATGTAGGGAATCAGTTTCCTTTAAATTCTTTGCCAAATGCGACACGGCTGGAAACGATGGCACCAAGCAAGGAGACAATGCCAAGTCCAAGACCAACAAGTGCGGTAACGCCTGCACCGCTACTCATTGGCAAAACGATGAACATGTTAAGTAATGCAAAGTAAATGATACTGGTAACAGTGTAAGAGAGTGAATAGTTTGCAAGAGCAGGGCTCTTGAGGTCTGGATCGCAGATTCTGAGAAGCAGAACGCCTGTCAGGAAAACGCCTGTTGCCATGCCGAAGGTGCCGATCATCTGCTCAAACCAATAGCCTTTCAGCAGACGTTTGCAGAAGAAGAACAGAACCGCGGTGGTAACGATGTAGCCGAGGACGACCATGACGAGAATTGGAACGATATAGGTGGCAACTGCTTTGAGCGGTAGGCTGGCAATTGCTGCGATGACAGCAAATTCAGTAAGAGAACCGGAAATTTTGCTTTTTACGTGATCATCTACCAGAAAATCGATCTTTAATTTGCACATAATCCCCCAGATGAGGAACATCACGAGCATGCCGTAAGCCCATACAGAGATACTGCTTAATACCGGGATCTTAAAAGCTTTGGTTATTTGAAGGATCCAATAGGAAATTCCACAAGCGAGAAAAATCAGAGCCATATGAAATGCAAATGCATCAATGGAGGAAGACATTGTTGTTTCACGGCCGATAGAAGCCTGCTTTGCAGGATCTTTTTCAAAACCAACACGAAGTGGTTCCGGAATATCTGCCGGCTTTTTCAACATAGCGGTCTGACCATGACGGGCAGCCCAGTTGATCATTGCAATGCCGATCAGAATGCCGCCGACAAGACCAAAGGTTGCCGTGGTGATTGCAACGCCCTGAGAAGTTTGCCAATACGGCAAATTCATTTCATTGAGCATATTACCGAGGGTGCCTGCGGTGCCATGACCTCCGACAAATCCAATCGCAAGTTCAATGCCGAAAACGTCATAAAGATTCTGACCGCTGAAGGCAACATGTGTGCCATATCCGACTGCAAATTGCAGCATGCTGGCACCAAGTCCGATAAACATCAGTGGAACAATGTTCTTAAGGACACTGGCATCTTCTCCTGCAGAAGCGCCTTTCCCTGTTCCGATACGCAGACCCAGAGGTACAGATGCGACAACCGGAACAATTAAAATGCCGGGTAACAGAGAATAGGTGTCAAACCAATTGGTAGGAACCGGAAGAACGTTAAAGCACTGCGGCCCTAGGAGTAGGAGCAAAAATCCGCCGATCACGGAAGCCGGAATAAAGGCTTTCTGGAAGATTTTTAATTTGGCGCGCAAGAACACGCCAACTAGTAGAAATACGCCTAAAAGTCCCAAACTTTCAAGCAGGTCGGTAAGGATAGCACTGGTCATTAGGTATTCCCCCTCTAAATATTTATTTAAGGACTTAAATTTTCAAGTCCTTAATTATGCATTCACAATATCATCAACAGCAAGAAAAGTCAATCCTTTTTTTTGACGAAATAAAATCTTTGTGATATATTAAAGAAAATCCACGAAAAAGTTTGTGATAAATTTAATTTTTGACAAAAGAATCTTAAGAAACGGATTAGGAGATTTTATGATTTCTGTTGCAATTGTTAGCCCGAAGCGTTCGCTGGAACCGATCAATAAAGTGATCGAAAGCTATGACTTTCGGGTGTGAGTTTCATAAATATATCTATAATGAGCTTTCCGACATTGATTGGATCTATGAGGACTGCAAAAATCGGTGCGACGTGATTTTCTTCTCTGGAGAGCTGGGATATCATTATATTCATAACCATATCCCCAATATTGCAATTCCTTGTGCCTTTACTGCATATGGAACAAAAGATATTCTGGGAATTTTGCTGAATTTTTGTATTGAACATCCAGAGATCCCCTTAAATCGCGTATTTGTAGATTTTTTGACTCCTCTTAACCATTTTATGGACGTGCAGCGGTATATTGATCCGAAAAATATGCCTTATTTTTATGAAGATAAAATTTATGACTATAAACGGATTACCGCTCGTACCCAGGAACTTTGGGATGCTGGAAAAATCGATTTGGTTATCAGCCGAAGCATCAACAATTTGAAGGCATTGGACGAACTGAAGATTCCATATCTTGCAGTTTTTCCTTCTGCTATTATGATTCAGGAATCAATCGAAGCTGCCGTAAAAGAACTGAGGCTTTCTCAGGCTGAGGAGATGGACCATTTAGTCGTTATTTTGCGGCTGCCTATGGAACGAAGCTGCAATGGAGAAGAGCGCGAGTACAGAGAAGCAACGCTGCATAAGCTGTTGGTGGATTTTCGCCGGGATAATAATATGGATTTTTTGATTACCGCCGGCTTTGGGCGCTTTGAACTCCAGACGCAGGCACCGATTCAGACAATTTCTGTGGAACGGATTCAAAGATTGGTGCGTTATTTGCAGGAACATTTGAATTTTCCATTTCGTATCGGAGCGGGGCTCAATCCTTCCGGAGACCGCAGCCATTATTATGCGGAAGTTGCATTGTTGGAAGCTTTAAAATACGGCGGCAACGATGGATTTTTGGTGAGCGGAGACAATGCGGAGATGACGGGACCACTTTCTGCTACGCACGCAGTCACTTACAGTTATGAAAATCAAAATGCCGTTTCATTTGCGAAGACCTGCGGAATTAACCAGACCAATTTGCTCAAGTTGGTTGGACTGTTTCAACTCAATGAGTCAGCACATCTGACAGCAGCTTCCGTCGGAAAATTGCTGAATGTAACTTCCCGCAGTGCAAACCGAATTTTGCAGCAGCTCTTAGAAGCACAGCTGATTCATGAAATTTCGGTTTCAGGTCCCAATAGAAAAGGAAGACCAACAAGAACGTATGGCTTTTCAGCGGAGAGTTTCAGAAAAAGGCTTTTATAATACAGGAAAGATAAAAAGATGTACTACGAATTTTCGTGGTGCGCCTTTTTTATGTTCCCAAATCCTATGGAGGAGGTCCTTTTTCAATTGGGTTCGTTTGCTCTTTTTGAGAAAGCTCCGCAGAAGCTTTTCCCCTTGTAATTTCCAGCTCTTTCGTCAGTTCATCGAGCCTGTGAATCGTGGCAGGAGTTAAAAAATGTTCGATTTTTTCCGCTTCTTCCAATTCGTCCTGAGAATGGTTGAGAATACAGAGAAAATGAAAAAGAACGTCATGGCGGTAGAGCAGATATTTTCCAACCTTACTGCCTTTTTGGGTCAAGCAGATCAATCCGTATTTTTCTGAACGAAGATATCCGCAGTTGGTCAGCTGCTGTACCATTTTCGTAACGGAAGAAGGCTTTACATGAAGTCTTTGGGAAAGTTCCCCTACTTTTACGGCTTCACCTTGCTGTAAAATGCGGCAGATCATTTCTAAATAATCTTCCATTGCAGAGGTCATATCTGCGCTGTCATTCTTTTGATAGCCTTTTAGAGTATAGAATCCGTTTTGCTCTTTCATAGAATTCACCTTATTTTTAATGATTCAACTTCTGGAACGAATATTTTGCAAGCTGAATAATCTGTTGATAGACCAAAAGTTTCCTTCTCCTAAAATTTATTCGAAAGGTGTCATTTCTATGAATCAGCAGCTTTGCTTAAATGATATTGTTCCGGGACAGCATGCAGTTGTCCGTTCATTAAACTCCAAAGGCAGTATGAGACGCCGCCTCTTGGATATCGGCCTCATCGAGAATACAGATGTGGAGTGTCTCGGAAGAAGTCCGGGAGGGGACCCCTCGGCGTTCCTGATTCGGGGAGCAGTAATTGCCATCCGTTCGGAAGACTGCCAAAACATCCTGATTAAAGCTTAGTCGGAAAGGGGTTCTCAGAATGGGGTTAACAAATTGTTCGGTTGGAATTAACGCGGTGGATTCCGGGTTGAAGATTCAAAAGCATACACCGCTCGATCGGGTAATTGCACTGGCGGGAAATCCAAATGTAGGGAAGAGCACCGTCTTTAATGGACTTACAGGGATGAATCAGCATACCGGAAACTGGCCGGGGAAAACGGTCACGAATGCGCAGGGATATTGTGGAACAAAAAAACATTCTTATGTGATGGTGGATATTCCGGGAACCTATTCTTTGATGGCACATTCTGCAGAAGAAGAAGTTGCCAGAAATTTTATCTGCTTTGGAAATCCGGACGCGGTGGTCGTTGTCTGTGACGCGACTTGCCTGGAACGCAATCTCAATTTGGTTTTGCAGACAATGGAGATTTCTTCAAAAGTAGTCGTGTGCGTCAATTTGATGGATGAAGCCAAGAAAAAGAACATTCACCTTGATTTAAAAATGCTCGAAAAGCGTTTGGGAGTTCCGGTAGTCAGTACCGTAGCCAGAAAGAAAAGCAGTCTGCAAAAGCTGATGAATACTTTGGATGGCGTAGTTGATGGAAAATTTTCAGCTTCTCCACTGAAAGTTACTTATTCAGAAGAGATTGAAGAAGCAGTTGCAATGATACAACCGCTGCTCCAAAAAAAGTTAAAAGGAAAATTAAATGGTCGGTGGCTCAGCTTAAAACTGTTGGACACGGATGCATCTTTGATGGAAGAGATTGATTCCTATTTAGGAGAAGATTTTCTCAAGGACCCGGCTCTTTCTGCAGGTGTTATGCAGGCAAAAAGTTTCCTTAAGGAAAAAGGGTTGAGCAAAGATCGATTAAAAGATCAGATGGTTTCTTCTTTAGTGACTGCTGCCGAAAATGTATGCCGCGGCGCGGTTACATATGAGAAAGGAAAATACAGCGTGTTCGACCGTCGGTTGGATCGGATTCTCACAAGTAAAATGACTGGATATCCAATTATGCTTGCACTTTTGGCTTTGATTTTCTGGATTACGATTACAGGGGCAAATTACCCGTCGGAACTTTTATCAAATGGCCTGTTTTGGGTACAGGATCGGCTGGTAGATTTCTTTTGCTCAATCAATGCACCGGAATGGCTCTATGGAGCGCTGGTGTTTGGAGTCTATCGGGTACTCGCATGGGTTGTTTCGGTGATGCTTCCGCCGATGGCAATCTTTTTTCCGATGTTTACGCTTTTGGAAGACGCCGGTTATCTGCCTAGAGTAGCCTATAATCTCGATAAGCCGTTTAAACGCTGCTGTGCCTGCGGAAAGCAAGCACTTACGATGTGCATGGGATTTGGGTGCAAC
>DHOF01000124.1:7420-7620 GCA_002411615.1 Ruminococcaceae bacterium UBA5397 | reverse complement strand
CCAACATACGGGGAGAAATATCCAAAACCAATCCCATACGGGAAGGAATTCCTTTAAAATACCAGATATGTGATACGGGAGCTGCTAATTCAATATGGCCCATACGTTCACGGCGGACCTTTGCTCTGGTAACTTCAACACCACAGCGATCACAAATCTTGCCCTTATAACGAATCCGTTTGTATTTTCCGCAATGGCAT
>DHOF01000124.1:290-7232 GCA_002411615.1 Ruminococcaceae bacterium UBA5397 | reverse complement strand
TCCGCAATGGCATTCCCAGTCCTTCTGCGGCCCAAAAATACGCTCGCAGAACAGACCGTCGCGTTCCGGTTTTAAGGTACGATAGTTGATCGTTTCAGGCTTTTTGACTTCACCATGCGACCATTCACGAATCTTTTCGGGAGAAGCCAGACCAATTTTAATCGATTCAAATTCACATTCCATACGCTACGGTTACCCCCTTCATTATTTGTCGCCCGTCTTGTCGGCATTGCTGTCAAACTCATCGTCATCAACTGTGTCGCCTTCGAAGTCATCGTCCTTTTCAAAGTCATCGCTGTCTTCGTTTTCATCCGACTTGCCGTCAAACAAGACATCTTCTGCGTCGTCTACCGAGTAACCATCCAGGTCATCAGCAACATTCGGTTCATCAAAACTCTTTTCCGCAGCAGAGAAACTGACATCATCATCGTCATCCTCAAAGCTCTTGAGATCGACTTCCTCCTGATTATGATCAAGCAGCTTGACATCAAGGCCTAAGCTCTGCAGTTCTTTAATCAGCACCTTAAAGGATTCCGGAATGCCCGGTTTCGGGATATTCTGGCCTTTTACGATTGCCTCATAAGTTTTAACACGGCCGACCACATCATCAGATTTTACAGTCAAGATTTCCTGCAGAGTATAGGCAGCACCATATGCTTCCAATGCCCAAACTTCCATCTCGCCGAAACGCTGGCCGCCAAATTGTGCTTTGCCGCCCAAAGGCTGCTGCGTAACCAGTGAATATGGGCCGGTGGAACGTGCATGAATCTTATCATCGACCAGATGATGCAGCTTGAGGTAATACATGATTCCGACAGTGACCGGATTATCAAAATATTCTCCGGTACGGCCATCACGAAGCATGATCTTTCCGTCTTCGCTCATTCCTGCTTCACGGAAGCACTCACGGATATCATCTTCATGTGCACCGTCAAAAACAGGCGTCATGATCTTCCATCCAAGGGCCTTTGCGGCTATTCCTAAATGGACCTCCAAGACCTGTCCGATATTCATACGGGAAGGAACGCCCAAAGGATTCAAAACGATATCCAGCGGTGTGCCATCCGGCAGATACGGCATATCTTCTACCGGTAAGATTCTGGAAACAACGCCTTTATTACCATGACGGCCCGCCATTTTATCGCCTACGCTGATCTTACGTTTTTGAGCAATGTAGCAGCGAACGACTTTATTAACTCCGGGGCTTAATTCATCATGGCTGTTTTCACGAGTAAAGACTTTTACATCTACAACAATTCCGTATTCACCATGTGGTACACGCAGAGAAGTATCTCTGACTTCTCTTGCTTTCTCGCCAAAGATCGCGCGCAGCAAGCGCTCTTCTGCAGTCAGCTCAGTTTCGCCCTTTGGTGTTACCTTACCGACTAGAATATCTCCCGCACGAACCTCAGCGCCTACACGGATAATACCATCTTCATCGAGATCTTTTAAAAGATCCTCATTGACGTTTGGAATATCACGCGTGATTTCTTCCGGTCCCAGTTTTGTATCACGGGCTTCGGTCTCATGCTCCTCAATATGAATGGAAGTGTAAACGTCTTCACGAACTACTTTTTCGCTGATCAACACAGCATCTTCGTAGTTGTATCCTTCCCATGTCATAAAGCCGATCAAAGCATTCTTACCGAGTGAAATTTCACCGTCTTTGGTAGCCGGTCCATCAGCCAAAACATCGCCCTTTTGGACCCGATCATTTGCATTGACCACCGGGACCTGATTGATACAGGTTCCCTGATTGGAACGCATAAATTTAATAATATGATAAGAATCGAGTTGTCCGTCATCGGTGATGACTTCTACCCTATCCGCGCTGACACTCTTGACGACACCGGCATGTTTTGCCAACACACAAACGCCGCTGTCAACGCCGGCTTTATATTCCATTCCGGTTCCCACGATTGGAGATTCCGTTGTCAGAAGCGGCACTGCCTGCCGCTGCATATTGGAACCCATCAATGCACGGTTGGCATCATCATTCTCCAAGAATGGAATCATCGCTGTTGCTACAGAAACAACCATTCGCGGAGAAACATCCATATAATCTGCTTTTTCGGCTTCCACTTCCACGAACTGATCACGGTAACGGCCGTTGACTTTTGCATGGAGGAAATGTCCGTCTTTATCCAGCGGCTCATTCGCCTGCGCGACGATGAAATCATCTTCCACGTCAGCGGTCATATAGACAACATCTCTTGTAACAATGCCGGTCTTTTTATCGACTTTCCGGAAAGGCGCTTCGATAAAGCCATATTCATTGATCCGGGCAAAAGTTGCCAGATAAGAAATCAGACCGATGTTAGGGCCTTCAGGCGTCTCAATTGGACACATACGGCCATAATGCGTATAGTGAACATCACGGACTTCGAATCCTGCACGGTCACGGGATAGACCTCCAGGCCCCAAAGCAGAAAGACGACGTTTATGCGTCAGCTCAGCCAACGGGTTTGTCTGATCCATGAACTGAGACAGCGGAGAAGATCCGAAAAACTCCTTGATAGCGGAAGTTACCGGACGAATATTGATCAGGGAATGCGGAGTCAAGACTTCGAGTTCCTGTGCCTGTAGGGTCATGCGTTCACGAATCACTCTCTCCAAGCGGGAAAAACCGATTCGGAACTGATTTTGCAGCAGTTCGCCGACTGAACGAATTCGACGGTTGCCCAAATGATCAATATCATCTGTGGTCCCGAGTCCAATTGCCAAGCAGTTCATATAATTAATCGTTGCAAAAATATCATCAATAATGATATGCTTCGGAATCAATTCATCAATTCGGCTGCGAATTGCATCTTTGAGCTCGTCTCCAGTTACGCCGGATTCCAGGATCTCATTGAGAATCGTAAAGCGAACACGTTCATTTACACCGCATTCCTCTTTCGCATCAAAATCGACAAATTTCCGGATATTGACCATTCCATTAGAAAGGACTTTGACTTCTTTTTCATTGACCGTTACACAAACACAAGAAACTCCTGCGTCATCCATCTCATGAGCAAGCTCCATATTGACAACAGTGCCTGCTTCAGCCATCAGCTCTCCTGTAGAAGGATTCACCACAGGTTGGCTCAAAGTCTGGCCGACGATACGACCAGCAAGATTTAATTTTTTATTGTATTTATAACGGCCTACACGGGAAAGATCATAACGACGTTCATCAAAGAACAGGCCATTTAAATGGGCCTGTGCACTCTCAATGGTCGGCGGCTCGCTTGGACGAAGCTTTTTATAGATCTCAAAAAGAGCCTCTTCTGTATTCTTACAAGGGTCTTTCTCGATTGTGGCATGCATCCGATCATCGTCACCGAAATAATCATAAATTTCCTGATCGGTTCCGAGCCCCAGTGCCCGGATAAGAATTGTTACCGGCATTTTACGGTTTTTATCGATCCGCACATAAAAAACATCATTCGCGTCATTTTCATATTCCAACCATGCGCCGCGATTCGGAATTACCGTAGAACTAAAAAGTTCTTTGCCGGTCTTATCGTACTCCATCTTATAGTAGACGCCCGGAGAACGAACCAACTGAGAAACGATTACACGTTCAGCACCATTGATTACAAAAGTGCCGCCCTCTGTCATCAGCGGGAAATCGCCCATAAAGACGTCGGATTCCTTGATTTCTCCGCTCTCTTTATTGAGCAGCCTGGCGGTCACATGTAAAGGCGCCGCATAAGTGGCATCGCGCTCTTTACACTCTTCCACGGAATAGTTCGGTTTATCGGTATCAAGATGGTAATCGATAAAATCCAAAACCAGATTTCCCGTGTAGTCGGTAATGCCCGAAACATCTTTAAAGACTTCCTTAAGACCTTCATCCAGAAACCACTGATAAGAATTTTTCTGAATTTCGATCAGGTTGGGCATTTCCAAGACTTCGTCAATCTTGGAAAAACTCATCCGGACATTTTTTCCCACCTTAACCGGTTTGACATTCACCATTGGCAGAATCACTCCATTCATGTATTTGCCACTTTCTGGCATTTGAAACGAAAGCGTCTTATTTTAAATCTCTTGCATCACTTCTTTGCAATCCAACGAATTACTCTTGCCTTTTCACAAAGAACATGATAATATAAATAAGTAATCGAATAGGCACACTTATCTATGATGATGCAGTATATTATTTTATAACAAGTTAAAAGAATTGTCAAGGAAATCCAATGATTTCTCTTGACTTTTTATTTTTTAGGTGCTAATAGGGCTCGCTATCTGTAAAAAACGGACAGCAAGCCCTATTATTTTGCCTTGTCCCAATAAACAAGGCTGTTAATCAATTTTAATTTTCAAAAGTGTTCGAGGTCAAGGTCGCCCGTTGAAATCGTTCTCAAGACTGTTTTCTCGCTGGTTTTGTCCCCGGATAGAACCTCTGCCCTAAAAGCCTCCTGCCATCTCCATAATCCAGCTTGCAGGCTAATAATCGATCCCATTTTCTGTTCTGCTCCTTTTTAGTGTTTCTCCGGGTTTTTTCCATAAAGCTGAAGCAAAAGTCTTTGGCTAAACTCAAGTTCTATTTTCAATTTTTGGTTCTCTTGTGTTTTCTGCGCAAGCTCTTCCTTCAAACGATTTAGCTCTTTTGTCATCTCTTCAGACTGATTCGGAACTGCAACAGGACTCTTCTCTAACGCATCTTGCTGCTGTGGTTCTTTCTTTAGTTTCAAACTTAGGACGCTTTTCTTGTTTAAAATGCTTCCCTTATTCAAAGCGCTTTTCTTAGAGTTGGTTTCAATTGGGAAATTTTCTCGCAGAGGGGCTGGAGATAACTCATTTTTAAAAGGAACCCGATATTCTTTTTTTTCTGTCTGGCGTTTTGTTTGATTGGATTCCAGATGCAAATTTTCAGCTGACTTTTTCTGTGCTGTATTTGGCTGTGAAATACTGACAATCCGGCAGTCCGGAGTCACTTGGTAAAATCCTTCCGGCAACTTCATTTGTTCCCGTATCGAAACTTGTTTTAAGGGCTGTGGTTCCTGCGTTTTTTCTGTGTCTTCAGACAGTTTCTCCAAATCTAAATTCTCTGCAACGATTTCTTCACGCATAAAACAAATTTCTCCTTTAAAAGATTGTTTCTTTGGAATTTTACGGATATAATAATTTGTAAATGTATAAAATTATAAGGAGGGCATGCCATGAAACGGCTCTCACTATTTTTGTTTACTTCGATCTTCTGCTTTTTTCTTCTCGCCGGATGTTCCACACAAACTGCTGAAAAAGCAGGACCTCCAGTCCTAACAAAATGTATTAATATTGGGAATTGTCTAGAAGCTCCAAAGGGAGTCAGCTGGGATGTTCCCATGAACTCATCTTACTTTTCTCTGATAAAAAAGGCTGGGTTTCAATGTGTACGGCTCCCGGTGCGTTTTTCCGACTACGCGGATAAAAGCCGCTCGGATTATCTTTTGGATGAATCTTTCTTAAAAAAGATTGACTCTTATATTAATGAAGCACTTAGTCAGAACCTAACCTTGATTCTGGATCTGCATCACTTTATGGAGATTATGGACAACCCTAATAATAACATTGATTGCCTAACTGCGATTTGGGATCAGCTTTCACGGCGGTATAAAGATTATCCAAATACCCTTGTTTTTGAGCTGCTCAATGAGCCGCAAGGAAATTTGGACAGTGCAACCTGGAACACTTATTTGAAAAGAATCGTTCAAACGATCCGCAAAAACGATACCAAACATTACTTAATTGTCGGCGGTGCAAACTACAATTCCATTGATTCTCTTTCAGCACTGGAGCTTCCAAAAGATGATCGTTTAATCGCAACCGTGCATTATTATGAACCTAATAATGTCACATTTCAAGGAGATCCTTATCACACAGGGTTTGAGGACCTACATGGGATCACATGGACTGGAACAAGCGAAGAAACCTCTTATCTGAAAATGCGGCTGGAAACCGCCAAAAAATGGGCCGATGCACATAATGTTCCTCTCTTTTTGGGGGAATTTGGAGTCAGCCGTGAAGCTCCTGCACAAACAAGGGTAACTTGGACTCGTGCTGTCGTTCAGGAATGTGAAAAATCGGGAATTAGTTATGGATACTGGGAATTTGCTTCTGGATTTGGTATCTATGACCTTGGCACTTCCACTTGGAACACTGACATGCTGAACGCATTGGTCGGAAGCGGTTCCTAATGGGCAGCCTGCAGACTGTCGTCCGAATAGAACGTAAAGAAATCCGTTGTTAAATTCTGCGGAGAAAAACTGACAAAGATATCATCAAAATGATATTGATCAATAACATCCTGAATATTTCCTCCATAGTATCGAGGGTCGATCATATAGACTTTAGAACAGCCCAGCGAAAAGAATGATGCTACTGGTACCATCAGGGAATCCTTAATAAAGAGGACCTTTTTGCCATCCGGATGATCGAAATTGGTAATTTCCGCAAAGCCCGGATTTCCATCCATATAGGTAAAATATTTATCACATTCCGTGTCATAAATATCTCCGTCTGAAAGCATGGAGGTAAAGCAGACCGATTGCTCAAAACGTCCGTTGGCTGTGATTGCATCGTTATTTCCCTGCGCATAAAAGAAATAATTGGTATCAAATTTTGGATAAATAAAATCAAAATCTTCCGCTCCGGAATACAGGATTCCCTCTTTACGGCCCATTGACCCCAGATACGAATTTTTATAAATAATCTGATTGTAATTATTGATGTCTGTATAATAGGCTTTATTTGGGAACTGAAAATTATACTTCTCGTCTACAACATCCGCAAAACTTTTAAATGCATTAAAGGCAGTTTGGACCTTCCAATGATGATCCGTCTGATAAAAACTATCTTGCGTATAAGTCCCATTCTCTTTCATAACTTCCCGAAAATCTAATGTGTCAACCTGATTGTTGCGCATTTCATCCAAGAACAAATCTGCAGTTTCGTTCGCATAATTATAGGGGA
>DHOF01000124.1:0-248 GCA_002411615.1 Ruminococcaceae bacterium UBA5397 | reverse complement strand
TTCTTTCATAACTTCCCGAAAATCCAACGTGTCAATCTGACGGCTGCGCATTTGATCCAAGAATAAATCTGCGGTCTCGTTCGCGTAATTGTAGGGAATTCCCTTTTCAAATCTGGTAACCCCTTCAATATATTTATCAGGCGTCATCACATACATCACATTGCTGCCTACCGACTCAGCGTCCTTTTTCAATCGTTCCATTCGCTCTGCGAGTGTCTGAACATCGTTAGGACCTGATGTAAAATAGG
>DHOF01000112.1:1234-2880 GCA_002411615.1 Ruminococcaceae bacterium UBA5397 | reverse complement strand
TGGAAAAATTCGGTGTAGATACCCGTAAAATTGATGATAAAGCGGTAGATGACCGCATGGTTGATAAACAAATTGCAATCATTCGCAGCATGACAAAAGAAGAGCGTGAAAAGCCTGCTGTCATGAATCCGAACCGCAAGCGGCGTATTGCTGCCGGCAGCGGGACCAAAGTGGAAGATGTGAACAAGCTGATCCGCAGTATGGAACAGATTCAAAAAGTCACCAAGATGATGAAAAAGAGCGGTAAAAAAGGAAAGCTGCGGCTTCCGCCTGGAATGCTCAACGGCATGGGCCCCGGAATGGGGTTCTAATTTAGTTAGATACTTTTATTAACTTGTTATCTATTAAAAAATTATTAGATAAATAACGATAATTCAATATGGAGGTGAAAATTATGGCAGTAAAAATTCGTTTGCGCAGAATGGGTGCCAAAAAGAACCCTTTCTATCGCATCGTTGTAGCAGATTCCCGCTACCCTCGTGATGGCCGCTTCATTGAAGAAATCGGTTATTACAATCCGCTTACTGAGCCTTCTGAAGTGAAGGTCGATGCTGAAAAGGTAAAAGAGTGGATTAAAAATGGCGCTCAGCCGACCGATACAGTGAAGTCACTGTTTAAGAAAAATGGCGTACTGTGAGAAGGAGTGAAGAAAAATGCAGGAACTCTTACTTGCGATTGCCAAGGGTTTAGTCGAAAAACCTGACCAGGTTTCCGTTACAGAAGATGCTCCGATTGAGGATGGTACGATTGTATATCATCTGCATGTTGCAGAAGAAGATATGGGTCGTGTGATCGGAAAACAGGGCCGAATTGCAAAAGCAATCCGTGTGGTTATGCGTGCAGCAGCCACCCGAAAGGAAACTAAAATTTCTGTGGAAATCGACTGATAAAATGAAAAGCAGTGGACTGCCTTTTTGCAGAACAGCAGACAGCTTTTTTTGTTTGCTCTTTTGCAGGAAATGTCTGCCGCTTTTTCTTTACTCTAAGGAGGGGCGTTTATGCAGTCTGAATATTTAGAGGCCGGGCAGGTCGTTGGAACACATGGCATCCAGGGAGAACTGCGCCTTTTGCCGTGGTGTGATTCGGCAGATTTTCTGTGCCATTTTAAAATGTTTTATCGGAAAGATGGCACTGCATTGAAAGTCCTTTCTGCAAGGACCCATAAGACGCTTTTGCTGGTTCGGTTGGAAGGAATTGAGACGATCGAGATGGCCGACGCGATGCGCGGACAAGTCCTTTATTTTGCGAGAAAAGATGCGAACCTTCCGAAAGGCGCCTATTTTCGTCAGGACTTGATCGGCTTGTCCGCTGTAGATGCGGACACTGGAAAGTCTTATGGCATTTTAACGGATATTCTGGAGACAGGTGCAAATGATGTTTATGAGGTCACAGATCAAAAGGGAGAAAAACATTTGATGCCGGCCGTTAAAGAAATGGTGGAATCCGTTCATGTTGAGGAGGGCATTTTAAAGATTCGCCCGATTGGGGGAATCTTTGATGAGGATTGATCTCATTACGCTTTTTCCAGAAATGTGTGAACGGGTGCTTTCCGAAAGTATCATCGGAAGAGGCAGAAAAAAAGGTGCACTGCAGGTGTGCTGCCACCAGCTGCGCGATTATGCGCACGATAAGCATCAACGGGTAGA
>DHOF01000112.1:0-1035 GCA_002411615.1 Ruminococcaceae bacterium UBA5397 | reverse complement strand
CTTTGGCGGCGGAAAGGGAATGCTCTTGATTGCAGAGCCGATCGCCGCATGCTTTGATGACCTCATAGCAACACTTGGGAAAAAGCCGCATATTGTATATATGTCACCGCAGGGGCGCCCAATGAATCAAACCGTGATTCGTGAACTTTCTCAATACGAAAATCTTTGTATCCTTTGTGGCCATTATGAGGGCGTAGATGAACGAGTTCTGGAAGCGTATGTAGATGAAGAAGTGTCGCTTGGAGACTTTGTGATGACCGGGGGCGAAATTCCGGCGCTTTGTTTGACCGACGCCGTAGGACGGATGCAGCCGGGGGTTTTGGCGGCGGAAGAGTGTTTTGAGGAGGAGAGCCATTATGATGGACTCCTTGAGTATCCGCAGTACAGCCGCCCACAGGTTTGGCGTGGGTGCAGCGTTCCGGATGTTTTGATGACTGGCCATCATGCAAATATCAAAAAATGGAGACATCAGCAAAGTCTTTTGAGGACTGCCCAAAAAAGACCGGATTTATTGCAGAAACGATCATTCTCGAAAGAAGACCAGAAGTTTTTGGAACAGCAGAGTCTTATGGAGCAGAGTCAAAATTAGGACTTTATTTGACATAATTTTGTCATTCATATGGCAGACAATCCAAAAGTTTTCAACAAATATGGCAATTTGCACGATAAAAAACCTTGCAAAGCCTGCTCAATTAGGGCAACGATCCAAAGTTTTTTCTCGAATGTTGACGACGAAAGGAATTGTGCTATAATATTTTCGATGCTATAAAGAACTTAGACCTTTTTGTCTTGTTATGTTGGATTTCGTTTGATGAGCGTAAAATTCATCAAATCATTTGAGCGGAGTTAGGAGCGTTTTATATGTGTATGAAAGAAGTTTTGGTACAGAATCAAGTTGGGTTGCACGCGCGGCCGGCTACATTTTTTATTCAAAAAGCAAATGAATTTAAATCTTCTATTTGGGTGGAGAAAGAAGAACGCCGTGTAAATGCCAAGAGCCTTTTGGGAGTGCTTTCTCTGGGAATTGTCGGCGGT
>DHOF01000094.1:4184-5201 GCA_002411615.1 Ruminococcaceae bacterium UBA5397 | reverse complement strand
TGCCGATGATTATGCGAAGGCAATCGGTCTTGCATTTCAAATTGAAGATGATATTCTCGATGTGGAAGGCGATACAAAATCGATCGGAAAACCAGTGGGAAGCGATGCCGAAAATGAAAAAAGCACTTATGTTTCGATTTTGGGCATTTCGAAGGCACAGCAGAGCGTAAAAGATCTTACGAAAGAAGCGGTCTCTGCATTGGAACCATTTGGAGAGCGTGCAGAATTTTTAAAAACGCTTGCCGAGAGTCTTTCGTCGAGAAAGAATTAAAGTATGTATAAGAATCTTTGACATAGTGTCAAACAATCGTTGACAAAAAAGCACGGTTATGATATTATTGTTAAGCCGCTTATTGCGGGCTATTCAAGAAGCAGAAATGCTCACCCGTCGTAGCGAGTCTATAAAAAGGCAGGATTTATCACTATGTTTGCAATCATCGAGACCGGCGGCAAGCAGTATAAAGTACAGAATGACGATGTCATTTTTGTCGAGAAGCTTGCAGCAGAGGATAACACCACGGTCGACTTTAAGGTTCTGGCAGTCGCAACAGACGACGGCTTGAAGGTCGGCACTCCTTATGTGGAGGGTTCTTCCGTTCAGGGCAAAGTTCTTAAGAGCGGAAAAGGCAAGAAAATCAACATCTGGACCTATAAGGCCAAGAAACACGAGTCCCGCAGAATGGGTCATCGTCAGCCTTATACAAAAGTGCAGATCGAAGCCATTAATGCGTAATGGTTGTCTGTGACTTCCTGAAAGATCCCAAGGGCGAATTGCTGGGATTCGTAATGGAAGGACATGCCGGCAGCGGCAGAGAGGATAAGGGCGAAGAAATTGTCTGTGCGGCAGTTTCCTCTGCAGCATATCTTGTCGTCAATACCATTACGGATGTTCTTCATGCAGAGGCAGTCGTAGATACGGCGGACGGCAGATGTTCCTTAAAGCTTCCGTCGGGGCGTGCTTATTCCAGTCAGCCAATTTTAGAGGGCTTTAAGCTCCATATGTTGGGGTTGGAGGAA
>DHOF01000094.1:0-3916 GCA_002411615.1 Ruminococcaceae bacterium UBA5397 | reverse complement strand
CGAGTCTAAGCGCCTCGGTGTCAAACGCGCGGATGGTCAGTATGTCCTGGCCGGAAATGTTTTGGTAAGACAGCGCGGCACTCATATTCATCCCGGCGAGAATGTGGGGATCGGTTCAGACGATACGCTGTATGCAAAGATCAGCGGCAACGTAAAGTTTGAGCATTATGGCGCAGACCGCAAAAGGGTCAGCGTATACGCAGCAGAGCAATAAGCTTTATTGAGTAAAATGATGAAAATCCCAGGCCGGAATTGCCTGGGATTTTTTCACTTTTTTGAGGAATTATCATTGTAAAAGGATTTTTCCAGGAGGATTCTTATGTTTATAGACAATGCCAAAATTTATTTAAAAGCGGGAGACGGCGGCAACGGAGCCGTAACTTTTCGGCGGGAAAAATATGTGGCAGCAGGCGGTCCGGATGGCGGAGACGGCGGCAAGGGAGGAAATATTGCTTTCTTGGCGGACGACAATCTCTCCACGCTGGCTGATTTTCGTTATAAACGCAAATATGTGGCCCAAAACGGAGAAAATGGGGGCGCAAAGCGTTGTTTTGGAAAAAGCGGCGAAGATCTGGTGATCAGAGTTCCCCGCGGAACTTTGATCAAAGATGCAGGAAGTGGACGCATCTTAGCAGATATTTCAGGCGAAAAGGCACAGATCATACTTCGGGGCGGCCGCGGCGGATGGGGCAACACCCATTTTGCAACGCCGACAAGACAGGTTCCGCGCTTTGCAAAGCCGGGAACGCCCGGGGAAGAGATGGATGTTCAGCTGGAACTGAAGCTTCTTGCAGATGTGGGATTAGTTGGCTATCCAAATGTCGGGAAAAGTACACTTGTCAGCGTTGTCAGTGAGGCAAAGCCAAACATTGCAAACTATCACTTTACAACTCTCACCCCGGTCTTGGGGGTCGTCCGCATAGGGGAAGGGCGCTCATTTGTCATGGCGGATATTCCTGGCCTCATTGAAGGTGCATGGAAAGGCGCCGGACTTGGGCATCAGTTTTTGCGCCATGTAGAGCGCTGTCGTCTGCTTGTTCATGTGGTAGATATTTCCGGCAGCGAGGGAAGAGACCCAAAGCAGGATTTTGACACGATCAATCAGGAGCTCGAAAAGTTTAATCCAGAGCTTGCAAAACGGCCGATGGTTGTGGCAGGCAATAAATGTGATATGGCAAGTGACGAACAAATCGCAGACTTTAAAGCTTTTGTTGAGGGAAAAGGATATTCATTTTTCCCAATTATGGCGGCAATTCGCCATGGAGTAGATCCGCTGCTCAATAAGATCAGTGAGATGCTGTCGAAACTTCCGCCCATTCTGCGCTATGAGCCGCAGCCGGCACCGGTTGTTCTGCCGGAAGAATTGGGACAGGGAGAAGTTCAGATTAAAAAAGAAGACAACATTTTCTTTGTAGAAGGAAAATGGCTGCTGCAGGTGATCCGTTCCGTCAATTTTGATGATTATGAATCTGTTCAGTATTTTCAGCGTGTGCTGATTGAAACCGGTGTGATCGATAAGCTGAGAAAAGCCGGAATCCAAGAGGGAGATACGGTAAGTATCTATGATATTCAATTTGATTTTATTGAATAATTGAGGGATTGGAAAGGAACAAAAGGAATGGATCGTTTTCTAGCGGAGACCGATTGTGACCCCAAAAGCTATAGTCCGCTGACATTAGCGTTCATCGGAGACGGTGTCTTTGAGCTTTTTGTTAGAGAACGTTTGGTGCTTCAGGGAAATTGCCCTGTAAAAGAACTGCATAAACATGCAGTCGCACAGGTACAGGCAGCGGCGCAGGCAATGGTGGTCCCAAAATTAGAACCAATTTTGTCGGAAGAAGAAATAGGAGTGTTAAAACGTGGGCGTAATGCCCATGTAGGACATGTACCTAAGAATGCATCCGTAGCAGACTATCATGCGGCAACCGCATTGGAGTCCCTTTTTGGATATTTATACTTAAAAGGTGACTTAGAACGTCTGCGAAAACTTTTCGGAGAAATCTGCAAAATTCAGATGCAGGACATTGAAAAAACAAATTTTTAATAAACAAAAATCAGGGGGTGCTGCAGAAATTCTGCAAACGTCCCCTGATTCTCTGATTTTTAGGAATATTGGAAGAAGGATGAATTATTTCTGACAATTGCGACCAGAGCAGTCCTGAGCATTACTGTCGGACTTTTTGTTCTGATAAGACTGACTTTTCTTGTTCTGGTAAGACTGGCTTTCTTTGTCCTGAGAAGATTGACTCTTCTTGTTCTGAACAGAGTTGTTGGTAGAATTTGTGCTGTCAGTGCTGTCAGAGCAGTTCTGACTGTTATTATTGCTGTAACGATCCAAATCACTCACCTCCTTCTTGGGTAGTATGTGAGGATTTAAAAAAAATATACAAATATACAAAGAAAGAGAGTTGATTCTATTTGGAATTGCCACAGGCTTTTGTGGAAAGAATGAGAGAGCAGCTAAGAGAAGAGGCACCAGCTTTTTTTGATTCTTATCAGAAACCGCCTTTTCGTGGAATTCGAATCAATCCGCTAAAATGTACACTTGAAAATTTAAAAAAATCGCTTCCATTTTCGCTTTTTCAAACACCATTTTCTCCTCTTAGTTATTATGTCCCGGATGATCAGAAAATTGGCAGTTTTCCAATGTATCACGCCGGTGCATTTTATTCACAGGAGCCTTCTGCTTCGTCGGCAGTAACTGCTTTATCTCCTCAGCCTGGAGAACGAATTTTGGATTTATGTGCCGCACCGGGTGGAAAAAGTACGCAGATCGGTGCACTTTTAAATGGAAAAGGCCTTTTGTGGAGCAATGAAGTTGTGTCGTCTCGCGTATCGATTCTGCTTTCCAATATTGAGCGAATGGGAATCCGAAATGCAGTCATCAGCAACTGTGAACCGGAACATCTTTGTGCCTCTTTACCGGAATTTTTTGATCGAGTGCTGGTAGATGCACCTTGTTCCGGCGAAGGAATGTTTCGCAGAGATTCACGCGCGATTGAGGAATGGAGCCCGGAACATGTAAAATCCTGTGCGGTCCGCCAGCTTGCAATCCTTGAAAGCGCGCAGAAGGCTTTAATGCCGGGCGGAATTTTGGTTTATTCTACCTGTACGTTTTCCGAGGAGGAAAATGAGGGCGTTATTGAGGCATTTTTAAAAAATCATTCTGAATTTGAACTGATTGATTCCGGAATTTCTGGCGGACGTCCAGCACTTGCTGCAAAAGCCAGAAGAATCTATCCAATGGACGGAGGAGAAGGCCATTTTGCGGCGAAACTCAAAAAATCAGGAGAAAAAGCACTAGAATCGCTTTTTTCCGAGCCAAAGCCAATTAAGGTGCCGGATTTTGTCCAAAAATTTTGGGAGGATACTTTTAAAATTCCAATGTTTGGAATACCAGCTTCTGTTGGAGATCAGTTCTTATTATTGCCCAAAGTGCCGCTGCCTATTTTAAAGGGGCTAAATGTGAGAAGAGCTGGAATCCT
Organism: Ruminococcaceae bacterium UBA5397; assembly: GCA_002411615.1. Taxonomy (GTDB): domain Bacteria; phylum Bacillota; class Clostridia; order Oscillospirales; family Acutalibacteraceae; genus Caproicibacterium. Next base: position 431 of record DHOF01000094.1, on the reverse strand, counting down.
GCTCGGGAAAGAACGAAAGGGCAGATTGGAACCTGAACATGCGCTTTTTATGACGCTTGCTCCGCAAAACTTGCAGCGTTGTCTGATGCTTTCTCATGATTCACCGGAACTAAAGGCATTCCTGCGTGGAGAGCAAATTTTGGCTTCGGATAAGCTTTCCGGATATGCAGCAGTAGCGGTTGACGGCGTCACTACCGGCTTTGGAAAATGTTCCGGCGGATTCTTAAAAAATCATTATCCCAAAGGACTGCGGGTTCATTAAAATAGAATTTTTCGCTTTAAAGAATAAAAAGATGCAGTTTTGGACTTGAAAAGTTGCAGGAACAATGATAAAATAAATCAATACTTAATTGAAAGAGGGCATTTTTTATGCAGGAAATCAGGGTAGAATTGACAAAAAATCCGAAGCAAAAACCAGCGCCGGGAGCGCC
>DHOF01000066.1 GCA_002411615.1 Ruminococcaceae bacterium UBA5397 | reverse complement strand
CCACAATCTGGCGCTTTAACCAGCTAAGCTACATCCGCCATTTGGCGCGCCAAAAGGCACTCGATCCCCTGGCCCACTGCTTAGAAGGCAGTTGCTCTATCCAGCTGAGCTATTGGCGCATGTCCTTTGGAGCGAGTGATGGGAATCGGACCCACACAACCAGCTTGGAAGGCTGGGGTTCTACCACTGAACTACACTCGCATATTGGCAACGGATATTAATATAGCATACAGAACGGGAATTTGTCAAGTGTTCCTAAAATTTTTTCCCGAATTTTTTTCGATAAGCGGCAAAAAATTAAGCGGCAAAAAATTCTTTATTCAGAAACAAAAATTATTTGTATTTTTCTTTTTAAATCTGGCAAACTCTAAAAGTACACTAAAAAAGTATGATTTTTTTGAAAACTGATCTTGACAGGAATTGTCAAACTTTTTACAATAGAAAAAGAAGGAACTTCATTTGTTTCTGATTGTTTGTTAAAAAAGAAAGAAGGAACCAATTTGCTGCAATTATCTGACCTTTGCTGGCATGCGCCCGGCGGAGAATCTATTTTAAAAAATATAAATCTGACAATTCCGGATGGGAAACTTGTGGTGATCACTGGCCCAAATGGTGGAGGAAAAACGACTCTTGCCAAATTGATTTCCGGTGTAGAAACTCCGGATTCCGGAAAAATCATTCTTGATGGGGAAGACATCACAGGACTCGACGTGACAGAACGTGCTTTAAAAGGGATTAGCTATGCGTTTCAGCAGCCGATACGGTTTAAAGGACTTACTGTACGGGACCTCTTAGAACTGGCCTCTGGGGAAACGCTCTCGGAGGATCGGCTTTGCACGCTTTTAAGCAAGGTTGGACTTTGTGCCAGAGAATATATAGACCGCGAGGTGGACGCCAGTCTTTCCGGCGGCGAAATTAAACGAATTGAAATTGCAACCGTTTTGGCGCGTCATACAAAGCTGACCATTTTCGATGAGCCGGAAGCCGGAATCGATTTATGGAGCTTTGCAGCGTTGATTGATGTGTTTCAGGAGATGCGCGGAAAAATCAATGGATCTATGGTGATTATTTCTCATCAGGAACGTATTTTACAAATTGCGGATGAACTGGTTGTAATTGCGGACGGGCAAATTAGTTGTTCCGGTAAACCGGATCAGATTCTGCCGACGCTTTTAGAAGAGCCGCATTGCGAAAAATGTCCCAAAGAGGAAGGGGAGGCGTGTGAACGATGAATCATATTTCAGAACAACTTTTAAAGATCGTTTCCGATTGGAAAGGAACGTTTCACGGAGCCTATAATATTCGGGAGGATGGACAATGCGCCGGCCGGCAGTCTACGGAGCATATTCAGATTGATTCCAAAAAAGATCGTCCAGGTTTGGATATTCGGATTGCTCCCGGCACGAAAGGCGAAACAGTTTCCATTCCTGCCTGTGTGACACACGGAGATGTGAATGACCTCGTTTATAATGACTTTTATGTCGGCGAGGGAGCCGACGTTGTAATCGTAGCTGGCTGCGGTGTCCATACGGAAAATGGAGAGCCCGCCCGGCACAATGGAATTCATCGCTTTTTTATGGGGAAAAATTCTCATGCACTGTATTTGGAAAAGCATATCGGTACCGGAAAAGGCAATGGGCTTCGCACGATTGATCCTGTAACGGAAGCTTTTCTGGAAGAGGGCGCCGTTCTCGAAATGGATACTTCTCAAATCGGCGGTGTAGACCATACGGTTCGTACGACCAAGGGAACTTTGGGAAAAGACGCAAAGCTTGTGATTCACGAGCGGATTCTGACCGAAAAAGAGCAAGTTGCTAAGACACAGTTTGAGGTAAACTTGAATGGGGAAAACTGTGGAGCAAATCTGATTTCCCGGTCAGTGGCAAAAGACCATTCTCACCAGGAATATCAGTCACGCATTGTCGGAAATACCCGCTGCAACGGCCATTCTGAGTGCGATGCCATTTTGGTCGGGGAAGGTACCGTTAATGCCGCGCCGGAACTTTCTGCCAACAATCCGGATGCTGCTTTGATTCATGAGGCTGCAATCGGAAAGATTGCCGGAGAACAGATTTTAAAGCTTCGCACTCTGGGATTGACCGAAAAAGAAGCAGAAGAAAAAATTGTTGCCGGATTTATGAAATAAAAAACGGGATTTGACTTTTTCTTTCTAAGTAATTTAAAAAAATTCTTGACAGCGGATTTTGAATGTGTTTATAATAGAGCCAATCAAGAAGAAATCTTCGAGACGGAAGTGAATCCGTATACGCGCCTACAGAGAGCAGGGAACGCTGAGAACCTGCGGAAGAGCGGTATGGCATAATGGTCCGTTGAGAGCGAGGGGAAAGGCTTTTTAGCCTAGTATCTGAGACGTATTGTCGGCGTTAACGATAAGGAATGTGTTGGCATTCCGTTGAGCGGGTCGCTTTTGCGGCCAATAAAGGTGGTACCACAGATTTTTATAAGATCTGCCCTTTTTAAACGAAGGGGCAGGTCTTTTTTTATTTGCGGAACAAAGCGGTGCGGTCCAACAGCTGTACCTTTCGAGAAAAAGAAAGGGGCAAAAAAGGATGAAAAAGAAATTGACAAAAGGAACGGCTGTTTTGATGGCAGGGGCGCTGATGGCGTCAGTATTCGCAGGGTGCGGAACAAGCGCTGCATCTTCAGCGAACCCTTCTCAAGCGGGAGAAAAAAAGTATAAGATCGGCATTATTCAGCCCATGGATCATCCGTCGCTTGATCAGATTCGGGAGACCATTATTTCGGAACTTTCCGCTTTAGGGATGGATGACAAAATCGAAATCGATTATGAAAATGCGCAGGGCGATACGGCAGCGGTCACGACAATCATCAATAACATGCTTTCGTCCAATGTGGATCTGTTGGTGCCGATTGCGACCGGACCGGCACAGGCTTGTGCCAAGGCAACGAAAGATGTGCCGATCATTTTTTCGGCGGTCAGCAATCCGATTGAAGCAAAATTGGTGGATTCGTTTGATAGGACGGATGGCAATATTACCGGAGTTTCGAATTCGATTGCGGTCGAAGATATCTTTAAATTGGCACAGGAGCTGACCCCTAACGTAAAAACTTATGGCTTCGTTTATAACCCAGGCGAAGTTAATTCTGTGACTGGGATTAACCGTGCAAAAGCGTACTGCGATGCAAATGGGATCGCCTATAAAGAAGCAACGGTTACCAGTTCCAATGATGTGCAGCAGGCAGTACAGTCTCTGGTTGGAAAAGTTGATGCATTTTTCACGCCGAATGACAACACGGTTGCTTCTGCCATGCCGCTTTATGAAAAAATTGCAGAGGGAGCGAAGCTTCCTGTATATGTCGGTGCGGATTCTATGGTGAAAGACGGCGGTCTTGCAACCGTTGGAATCGATTATACGGTTCTCGGAAAGCAGACCGCACAGATGATTAAACG
>DHOF01000140.1:3180-3648 GCA_002411615.1 Ruminococcaceae bacterium UBA5397 | reverse complement strand
CTGCCATCCTGGAATTTTGCATTCGGGCGGATATGGAACGTATAAGTAACATTATCATCCGCTACTTCATAAGACTCTGCAATTTCATCTCCAATACTTCCATCTGATTCATAAGCCAAAAGGCCGCGGTACATACACATTTTAATTAACCGCACTGCCTGTCCGGACTGAACCATTGGTTCCAATGTGGAAGGATCTGCGCTCAACCCAATTGTAAGAGAATCTGCTTTGTTTGCCGCCGCCGCGGAATTGCTTGCTCCGGAAGCAGTCCCGGAACTAGTGCTGCTTCCGCAGCCGCCCATAGAGATCACCATTGCTGCTGACAGCACGCCTGCTGCCAATTTCACCCATAACTTACTCTTCATTTTTTGATTCCTCCTTTTTCATAATTGCCGTATTTTTTGCTTTTGTATTTTACGATCAAAAACTGTCTTGCAGCTTCGGATCAAAAATATCACGCAGGGCATC
>DHOF01000140.1:564-2968 GCA_002411615.1 Ruminococcaceae bacterium UBA5397 | reverse complement strand
ACCGCAAGAATGGTAAGACAAAGAAAAAGTGCAGGCCAGAGCATATACATCATATTCACGCTCAAATATGCTTTTGCATCTCCGATCATTTGCCCCCAAGAGGGTTCCGGCGGCTGTACGCCCAACCCCAGGAAGCTCAGTCCGGATTCCAAAAGAATTGCACTGGAAATTGTTAGACTGATCTGAATAATTAAAGGAGAAAAAATATTTCGAAAAATCGTTCCAACCAATATTTTCGGTGTTGTTTGACCAACGGAAATATCATTTTCGACATATTCCATTTTTTTCACTTTAATCGTAGACGAATTGGCGATACGTGCGAAATGCGGGATATATAGAATCGCCACCACAATCGTCAGATTTCGAACACCCGCTCCGAAAAGACAGACCACCATCATTGCCAGCAAGATTGCCGGAAAACATAGAATCGTTTCAACGGTACGCATAATAGCATTACCAGCTTTTCCGCCAATATAACCTGCAACCAGTCCACAAAAGGAACCAATCAGAAATGCTCCTAAAGTTCCCACCAGTGAAACAGTAAGCGAAGGACGAATTCCATAGAGCAGACGGGAAAGAATACAGCGTCCATATTCATCGGTCCCCATTGGAAATTGTGCACTGGCGGCTGCCAGTGTATTGGTCGTATGCATCTCCAATGGATCATGGGGTGCAATAGAAGATCCGAACAGTGCAATAAAGATCATCGGCAGCAGGATAATCAGACTAAAAACAAATTTTTTATTTCGAAAACATCGTTTAATTGTATTCATCAGATAACCCCCTTACCGTACTCTCGGATCTAACAATCCATAGAGAATATCCACAAGAGCATTCGTCAGAATAAAGATTGCCGACATCACTAGTACACAACCCTCAATCAACGGATAATCACGTGCATTAATCGATTTGACTAGCAAGGTAGACAAGCCCGGCCAGTTGAATACATTTTCGCAGAGGACTGTTCCGCCGATCAGGTTTCCCATCTGTAATCCGATTTCTGTGATAACCGGAATAAAAGCATTTCTCACAACATGGCGAGAAATAACGACGTGCTCTTTTAATCCTTTTGCACGAAGTGCCCTTACAGACTCACTCGATAAGGCTTCCAAAACAGAAGAGCGCGTCATTCGCATAATCGAGGCTGCAATTCCCAGCGCCAGCGTAAGAGCCGGCAAAATCAATCTTAAAAAATGTGCTCCTGCATTTTTTGAAATATCCGTATATCCGCTGGAGGGCATTGCAAAACCAAAATGGAAAATATCCAAACTGAAAACAATAATAAATAGATAACCAAGAACATAAACCGGAATAGAAGTTCCGAGGGAAGCTCCGGTCGTCATAATCAGATCTGAAACCTTGCCTCTCTTTTGTGCGGAAAGTACACCGAGCGGCAATCCAATGATACAAGCTAAAATCATTGCAACAAACGCAAGTTCCAACGTACGGGGAAGCCGTGTTCCAATAGAAGCCATAACCGGAATCTTTTCGCTGTAGGATTGTCCGAGATTTCCCTGTAACGCTCCAAGAATCCAGCTTCCATACTGCTGCAGAATCGGCTTATCGAGTCCTAACTGAGAACGTAACGACTCTACCGCAACAGGATCGGGGTTCGTATCAGTTCCAAGCATCTGCAAAACCGGATCACCTGGCATCATATGTACCAGGATAAACACAATTGTCATGACTGCAAAAAGCATGATAATCGCTGTTCCAATTCGTTTCAGAATAAAGTTTTTCACTTTACATCTCCCTCCTTTTCATATAAAAAGCAGGCAACTGCATGTCCGTCTTTTAGATGATAAAAGGGAGGACGCTCTTTGCTGCAGCGATCCGTTGCTTTCCAACAGCGCGTACAGAAACGGCAGCCTTTCGGCACATTGACCGGGCTTGGAATATCTCCCTGCAAAATAATCCGATTTGGCTTATCCGGCACAGAAGGGTCCGGAATTGCAGAAAGAAGTGCCTGTGTATAGGGATGCAACGGGTTATGATAAAGTTCCGTCGCTTCTGCCATTTCTATGATAGAACCAAGATACATGACCGCAATCCGGTCAGACATATGGTTGACAACCGAAAGATTATGAGAAATAAAAAGATAAGTTAATTTATCTTCTTTCTGCAGCGTTCTCAAAAGATTTAAGATCTGCGCCTGAATAGAAACATCCAGCGCCGATACCGGTTCATCACAGACAATCAGCTTTGGCCGCATCGCCAGCGCACGAGCAATTCCGATACGCTGTCTCTGTCCGCCGGAAAATTCATGGGGATACCGATCAATATAAGCTGACGGCAGTCCTACTCTTTCCATCAACTGCAGGATTTGTTTTTCTCTTTCTTCTGCACTGCATTTTTCATGAATCTGAATTGGTGTTCCTATAATATCCCGCACTGTCTGCCGGGG
>DHOF01000140.1:0-301 GCA_002411615.1 Ruminococcaceae bacterium UBA5397 | reverse complement strand
TTCCGTCAAAGATCACTTCGCCGCTGTCTGCCGGAATCAGCTGAAGAATCGTACGCGAGAGCGTACTTTTTCCACAGCCGGATTCGCCTACAAGACCGAAGGTCTCTCCTTTGTGAATCGTAAAGGAAACATCATCAACTGCGTGTACAACGCCCTTTGATTTGGAAAACATTCCGCCCTTGATGGGAAAGGTTTTGTTGACATGACATACTTTTAATAAATCCTCACTCAACTTTAACACCCACCTTTCGCCTGCGGAACTGCTTTATGGCACCGTGCAAAATGTCCGGGTTCGATCTCC
>DHOF01000081.1 GCA_002411615.1 Ruminococcaceae bacterium UBA5397 | reverse complement strand
CAGCATCACCTGATATTCCTGTGTATTTTCAGTCTTTAACTTTTTAGCACCCAAACGTCCTTTTTGACTGTGTAGATTATAGGTATGATTTTCGATTTCCACAACTCCGCTTTGCTGCATCTCAGAAAGCTGATCCCATGTTGAATGAGAATAAGTTTCGTGTCCGCCATCCTTTTCGCTGAAAAGTTCCGAAAAATGAACAATTGGAGAAAGCATCATTTTCATATTATACTTTTTAAAAAGCGGATATGCGTACACATAGTTATTATAATATCCATCATCAAATGTAATTAAAATCGGCTTTGAGGGAAGCTCTGTCCCATCTTTGACATAAGCAATCACGTCCTGCATCGTAACCGTTGTAAAGTGTTCCTGCTGCAGATAAGCAAGATCATTCTCCAATGTTTTGGGTGAAACAATATATTTGCTCCTTGACGTATTATATGGAAGAATACTGTGATACATAATAATCGGAAGATTGACACCTTTTACCGGCTGTGCCTGAACTGCCAATGCCGCAGTGTGTGAAGCTCCCCAAATTAAAAGCCCCGCGGCAACTGCAAGACAGGCAGCTAATACTCCGCGGTGAATTTTGCCAATAAAAACCATGGCGCATCCGCCTCCTCCTAAAACGTACGGGGCAGATGCACCATTTATGCAATCAAATTCTAATTTATCTGTTTTATTTTGAAAACGATTCCATCAGTATCTTTTCGAAAAAAGAAAGGATTTCTTCGAATACCTCCTGTGCATTTGTCTCTGCTAAGATTGCATGACGTGCACCGGGAAACAGCTTTACTTCCACTTTCGTCTTACCTACACTGTGTAAACGCTTCGCTACACGCAAAGGGCCCTTTCCATTCTCTCCGATCGGATCATGATCTCCGGAACAAAGCAAAGTTGGAATATCAGGTACAGAATGAAACCACTCAGCAGAAGAAACTCTTTTCTGCAGTTCTAAAATATCCCGATATCCGGAAGCTGTCAAATCAAACCCACAAAGAGGATCTTCCGTATATTGGTCAACCGCCTTTTCATCTCTTGAAATCCAATCGTTTTCCGTACGATTCGGAGCGAAACGTTTATTATATTGCTGCGTACTCAGGCGCTTAAAAATAGGGTCGTGTGCCAAAGCGCCCTGCTTTCGAACAATATGGTTTGCAAGATGCAGCTCCGCCGCATAGACAGAGTTAGGTAACGGGCCACAGGTCCCGATATAAACCACTCCTGCCAGATCGCCGCCATAGCGTGCTGCGTACTCTCTTGCAAGGAAGGACCCCATATTATGACCGATTAAAAAATAAGGCTTTCCCGGATGCGCTCCCTGCTCCATACCGGCAAGCTTATGCATATCGCCGATCAGATTATCTGTTCCGCCAGTCCCAAAATACCCATAAGTACTGCCGGTAGAAACCGACTTTCCATGTCCAAGATGATCATTTATCGCCACTGCAAACCCATTTGAAGCTACATATTTACAAAAAGGAACGTATTCGAGGCTATGCTCTGCCATTCCGTGGGCAATCTGTATCACTGCACGAATATTCTCTTGTTCTTTCGGCTCAAACATTCTGACAAAAATCCGCTCACTGTCCACACAGGAATCAAAAGACAGCTCTCTTTCCACGATTTCCAAAAGAAATCCCTCCTTTTGTATGAGATCTTGTTCTATTTTATTATACAAAAAGTTCGGAATTTATTTTTGGCTGATTTGTAAATTTTCAAAGAAAAGAATGTGTCTTTCTTATTTATTCGAAAGATTCCAACCCTTCCAAGCAAAAAGAGGGAATGAATTTTTTTCGTGCAGAAGCCCGATCCTGCACAAATCCTTCTAATCCAAGTTGGAATAAATGAGACTGCACTTTCTGATATTCACGCTCTGTAATTCTGCGATCAATCGAGGGCATCTCCTTGGCCCTTCCGCATGGCAGATACTGTGCCATTAAGCTCACAAGAACCCCTTTTGGCAAATTCTCTTTCAGCCAGTCAAGCGCAGCAATCGAATTTTTCGTGTGACCGGGAAGAATCAAATGTCGAACGATTGTCCCTCTCTGCATCAGCCCATTGTCATCAATTACACATGGTCCTGTCTGGCGAGCCATTTCCAAAATTGCCCGACGCGCAGATATTACATAGTTTTCCGCATTGGAAAGCTCTTTTGATAATGCCGGATCGTCATATTTGTAATCCGGAAGATAGATATCAATCAGCCCTTCCAGCATATGCAGTGTCTTGATCGATTCATATCCGCTGGAATTATAGACAACTGGAACCGGAAGTTTCCGATAAGAAAGAGCTTCTGCTACTGCCGGTGCAAAATGGCAGGCAGATACCAGATTGATATTATGCGCGCCCTGATCAACTAAGTGAAAGAAAACTTCTGAAAGCTGCTTTGGCGTCAAATATTTTCCCACTTCCCTGCGAAGACTGATCTGCTCATTCTGACAAAAGACACACTGAAGCGAACATCCGGTAAAAAAGACAGTTCCGCTCCCTTTTGTTCCACTGATACATGGTTCTTCCCAATAATGAAGTGCCGCCCTCGCAACGCTTGGCATCGTCCCCATCCTGCAATACCCATCTCCGGATTTTTCTGAACGGAGTGCACCGCATTCTCTCGGACAAAGTCTGCAAGCATTCATCTTTCTTTTTCCTCCCGAATCATTAGCATCCCGCACATTCCACCCCGTTTTCCACCGGAAGCACGATGAGACCAAACAAGTTCCGGGTGGCATTTTGTACACAATCCGCCAATTGTTACTTTTAGGACTCCGGCTTCTTTCAAAATACGTGCGTTTGTTTCCCACAAATCAATATAGTATTTTCCATTGGGTTTCTTTTCGATTAAGGTCTCCGGCCCAAGTGTTTTTAAAGCAGCAAACTCCCGTTCAACAGGTTCGTCTACTTCAAAGCAGCACGGGCCGATAGATGGTCCAATAAAAGCTTGTAGATTCTGGGGCAAAGAGCCAAATTCCCGCTGCATGGAAAAGACTGTTTTAGCAGCAATCTTCCCGACTGTTCCGCGCCAGCCAGCATGGCAAACTCCGATTGCATGAGAAATCGGATCGACTATCAAAATTGGTACACAATCTGCACCGAAAACACAAAGCGTTACCCCTTTATCATTCGTAATCAGTCCGTCTACGCTCTGCCATGGTTTTGGAAATAAAATCCCTGCGCCGCGGTCTTCTCTTCCAACTCGGCGGATATTTGTATGGTGATCCTGTGCGGTTAACACAAGGGATTCTATTGGAAATCCCGTAGCGTGACAAAAAATTTGATAATTTTGGAGTACTGTTTTCTCATCATCGCCGCGGCCAAATCCTAAATTCATACTGGCAAGATACCCCTTGCTGATTCCTCCCAGCCTTGTCGAAAAAGCATGATGAAACTGCGGCAGTTCGGAAAGCTCCGGAAACGTTAAAAAGGGAACGCCCTCATTTTTGCATTCTTTCATATGATTTTGCATAAATAAAAAAATACTCCTTTATGTTGGATAAATTCAGTGTATCATAAAAAGAAGCTAAAATCAGCCAATCATACAGAAAAAAGCCGCTCTTTAAGAACGGCTCTCTGATTTTTGGGGAGCATCTTCATTTTCTTTTGCTTCTGGCTCCTCATAAGGAAGGATTTTCTTTTTGACAACTAATCCTTCGTATTTTAATTTAAACTGCACACGGCCGATAAACTGATGATTACAATGACGGCAGTAAAAAGGTGCGCGAAAGCTTTTGCTTTTAAGCTCCCAATCTTTTTTCCTCCGGGCACGGCGCCCGCAGATGTCACAGCAAAACCGCATATCCGCAGGGGTTACCAGTGGATTATCCAAACTGCAAATCGTCACCGTTTTAAAAAGCATTCGATCATAAAATTCTTTGCAGGAAGCATCCATAATAAATTCTTTCAACATATCTTCCTGATATAATTTTTGAAAACAGCGCAGCGACAAAAAGCTGTCGTCCAGCGCCCGATGATGATCGAGATCATCTTCTTCAATTTCCAAAGCTTCTGCTGCAGACGAAAGACCCATCTGCCGACCACTCTCATCGTGCATCTGAGCCTCACAAAAAGCCTGCAGATCAACATATTCTGTCAAAAAAGGGACTTTAGGGTTTCCGGTAAAATAGCGGCAATTTTCGATCAATGCTAAAACATCCGAAGTTCCCCACGTCATCAGAATACATTTTCCAGCCCATCTCTTAAAGCGGCTCATCACCTGCGTAAACAGAAGACCCTCTTCTAAATCCTCATCCTTTAGATTTGTCAGCATACTGATTTTTCCGCTGATCTTTTTTCCAACCTGCGGATGAATAAATTCAGAAAAAGTATCAATCGGGTTCAAATCCGGACCCAATTTAACTGCTCCAAACTCAATAATTTCGTTAAAAAAACTCTTCGTTCTCCGGCTGTAAGTTCCATTCCACTCCAGATCCAGAATAACAATCTGCTTCATAGGCCAATCCTTATCTTTCAGGATTTCGTATGACTTGCCTTTTTCATGCGAAGCTCTTTGCTCAGAATTTTTTTACGCATACGGATGCTTTTTGGTGTAACTTCCACCAATTCATCATCTTCAATAAACTCCAAGCACTGCTCCAGACTCATAATGCTGGCAGGCGTTAATTTTAATGATTCGTCCGCGCCTGATGAACGGGTATTTGTGACATGCTTTTTCTTGCATACATTTACAACAATATCATCACTCTTAGGGCTAACTCCGACAATCATTCCCTCATAAACTTCGACGCTTGGCCCAATAAACAAACGGCCGCGATCCTGCGCATACCAAAGTCCATAACCAGTCGTCGTTCCGGCTTCATGTGCAACCAAGCTGCCTTGATTACGTGTTTGAATCTCGCCCTTATACGGTTCATAGGAATCAAAAACATTATTCATAATTCCGTTGCCGTTCGTATCGGTCAAAAATTCCTGACGGTATCCCATAAGGCCACGCGCCGGAATCTTAAATTCCAGATGGCTCATTCCCGTATCACGGGTTCCCATATTGACAATTTCCGCTTTACGGCTACCCAGTTTTTCCATTACTGCGCCCACATAATTATCCGGCACTTCAATCATCA
>DHOF01000117.1 GCA_002411615.1 Ruminococcaceae bacterium UBA5397 | reverse complement strand
TTTTCGGCTATCATGCACAAGATCCTGTCCTTGCAAAATTAATTGACGGGGGTGGCATCCTCTCGATGGTGAACGTCAGCGCAATTGTTTGTCTTTCCTCTTGTTATGCCGGAATTTTTAATGGCACCGGCCTTCTTATTCATTTAAAAGAAAACATTAGAAAACTTGGCCAGAAGATTTCTCCTTATGGCAGCCTCCTCTGCACTTCCATCGGAACTTCAATGATTGCCTGCAACCAGACGCTTTCTATTATGCTAACCCATCAGCTCTGCAACGAAATGATTTCTGACCATGAAGAAATGGCAATCAATCTGGAAAACACCGTGGTCGTTTTGGCCCCCCTTATTCCTTGGTCCATTGCAGGTGGTGTTCCACTGGCAGCAATAGGCGCACCTCAGATCAGCCTTTTATTTGCCTTTTATTTATATTTAATTCCTCTATGGAACTTTTTTAAAATCACTTACAAAAAACGAATCAATAAATGATAAATGGGACGATTCCTTTTCTCTTAGCAAAAAAGGAATCGTCCCATTTATTTAAAAAAATTTTTATTTTTATCTTGACAAACCGTAAAAGTGTTGTATTATTGTATTAGAGTCTTAATACAATAATACATTATGGAGATGAGGATTTTGTCTGAAAATATTCTTAGCACAAACAAAATTTCAAAAAAATTCGGTAATTTTCAAGCAGTTTCCGATTTGGATCTTGAACTTTGCCGCGGTGAAATTTATGGTTTGATCGGTAAAAACGGAGCTGGAAAAACGACTCTGCTCAAAATGATCAGCGGACTTTCCGCCCCAAGCAGTGGTTCTCTGCAGCTTTTGGGAGAAACCACCGAAAGCGGATTTCAAAAAGCCCGTGCGAAAACAGGCTGTATGATTGAAACGCCCGGATTTTTGCCTTACCTTTCTGCGAATGATAATTTGGAATATTATCGTTTACAAAGAGGAATCAAAGACAAAAGCCGCGTTCAAAAAGCGCTAAAATTTGTCGGTCTTTCGGGAACCGGAACTAAAAAATTCAAAAATTTCTCGCTTGGCATGAAACAGCGCCTTGGGCTTGCTCTTGCCGTTTTAGATGATCCGGAACTGCTCATTTTGGACGAACCGATAAACGGCCTTGATCCTATGGGAATTGCAGAATTCCGTGAAATGATTCTTTCGCTTAACCACGAAAAAGGCACAACGGTTTTGATTTCCAGTCATATTCTCGGCGAGCTTTCTCAGATTGCAACTACTTTTGGGTTTATGAATGATGGAAAACTGATTGAACACATTAGCGCCGCTGATTTGAAAGAGAAATGCAAAATGAATCTAAAGCTAACGGTAGACAATACAGAGCGTGCTGCCAAAATCTTGGAGCAAAATCTTTCATGCAATGAATTTCAGATTGAAAATGAGCGGGAAATGCGTTTGGACGCTTTTCTTGATACCCCGGAGATTGTCGTAAAAGAGCTGGTCCAAAATGATGTCATGGTTTCCGGTGTAGAGCGAACCGGCCTCAATTTGGAGGAATACTTTATCAATCTTGTGGGAGGAATGCAGCATGTTTAATCTGATCAAAGCTGATCTTTATAAATCATTTCATCGAGCCTATCTTTATGTAATCATTATCTGTCTCGCCGGTTTGGCCGTTCTTGTCAATGTGATTGCTGCTCAATCGGATTGTTCCGTTGAAATTGGGCTAAAACTAATTTTGAATCTTCTTGTCTATCCTCTGTTTTTGATCTGTCTTTTTTCCGACATGACAACTGCAGAAGAAAATAAAGAGCATTCTCTGAAAAATACAATTGCAGCCGGAATCTCTAGAACGAAGGTCTATTTTGCAAAGCAAATTAGCACCCTCATCATCGGGTTAATTACCGGAATTATCACCATTGGAGTATATATGGCCAGCGATTTTCTGCTGATGCGCTCCGACGGCAGCTTTTCTCAGACATTTTCTGATCTGATGCCCTATCTTGGGACTGCTTTTTTGTGCTATATTGCCGCCTGCTTCTTGTCGACTGCTTTAGCTTTCATCGTCCAAAAAAATGCACTGTTCAGCATTTCATATTTTGGAATTTTGGTTTTTCCAGCGCTGCTCTTCCGACTTTTGAACTATGCAAATCCGATTTTCTTAGAGTTTGAAAAACTGACCCTCTTTATGCAGACAAACAGCATTGCAACTACTGCTCCAGAACAGCTGATCAACATTGTATGGGTTGCCGCCATTCACTTAGTCGTATTCTGTTTTGGCGGGCTCTTAATTTTCCATCGACAGGAGATCAACTGATTTCTAAATTGTACACTAAATTAAAGCTATCCATTGAATGCACAGGATTCACAATTCTTCAAAGCAGCCCTTATTAAAAATACGCCTGATCGTTTTGAGAACGATCAGGCGTATTTGTTTTTATCTTTTCTAGTGTTCTCTCAGCAAAACAGGAAACCACAATTATACTTCTCCGTTATTGAAAAACTCACGAATCATTTCCTCAAGCGCCCGATTGGAACGGCTGCGGTAACCGTCCGGAGGAAACATCAACGCAAGATCTACAAAATAGCGTTCTTTTCCCAAACTAAAATATTCCACATCTGCGCTGGGCACTGCGCACGAGCCATAGGTGAAAGCCAACCCCAGTCCATGAACCGCCATGGATTGGGCAAAGGCTGCTGTTAAATTTTCATTGATGACAGGAGGATTAATTCCATATTCTTTGAATTGCTGCTGGGCAACTGCTCCCAGCACATTACTGCGTTTGGACAGCAAATACTCAAAATTGGCAGTATCCTTCAAATCAATCCATGGACGGCTGAGTTGACCATAATGGGCAAACTCCATAACGGGGTGTGCTCGATTGGCAACAAGACACACCTCATCCTGCAAAACAGTTGAATTTTTGCGGGGA
>DHOF01000071.1 GCA_002411615.1 Ruminococcaceae bacterium UBA5397 | reverse complement strand
ACCGCCAAAGCGATGCCCAACACGATCGCGGTGCCGAACACAATGGATTCCACGCTTTTTCCCAGTTTTTTGGACATCCATTTTTCGAATTTCGAGGGTTCCTCCTCGATCTCGCCCAGGGCGGTGGTGGCATAGGTCATGGATTCCATGCCGGATTTCATCGATTCATAAAACGAAATGCAGCCCCGGACGACCGGCCAGGCGTACCATTTTTTCTTTTTGATCAGGGGTGTGTATGCGCCCTCGGTGACCTGGATCTTGCCGTCCGGCCGGCGCACCGCCATGGCGACGCGGCTGGGCGACTTCATCATGATCCCTTCGAGCAGCGCCTGGCCGCCGATGGAGCAAAACTTTGTTTTGCCTTTTTGGGCGCAGGCCGGCTGAGAAGCAAGGGCGGTTTCGGTATTTTTGGACAAAGGCTCTCTCCTTTTGATTCGGCGCTCACATTTCGCGCCAAAAAACCGGCGTTTTTCCCGATCCTAGCGCGATTCATTCTATTATAACACAGCGCGTCTTGGGTTGAAACCAAAAGCAGTCAACCGAGACTGACTTTTTACACAAAATTCACGACAAAAGCCGCGCCCAGAAAAGACGCGGCCAACATGCCGTTTCGTTCCCCCTCGCGGGATCAGATGCCGTAGCGCTTCTTGAAGCGGTCAACGCGGCCGCCGGTATCGACCAGCTTCTGCTTGCCGGTGAAGAACGGGTGGCACTTGGAGCAAATTTCAACGCGGATATTTTCTTTTGTGGATCTGGTATGGATCACATTTCCGCATGCGCAGGTAATGGTTGTTTCTTTATACTGGGGATGAATTCCTTCCTTCATGATTGTCACCTCTTTCTTCCAACTGCAAACTTAACATTAAGATTTTACCATAGCAGTTTCAAAAAAGCAAGTACTTTTTTAGAAATCTCAACTGAGTGCACCTGACTGCTTCAGATAAGATACATATTCCTCCAGACACATTCTATAAGAACGCATCTTCATTGCCGATTCTTCTCCGACATAGCGATAATGAGTGAAGCTGCCGGACATTCCGGTATACTCCGTTTTAGATTCCGGATACCTCCTAATAAACCCATAAAAAATGCACTGATTATCGAGCCACTTGGCAACTGCACTGTTTTCAAAATCCGAATCTCCATCCACCTCGAACGACAATCCCAGAACATCCTCACATGCGTTTCCGGGCGGGACGGTCTTTGCCGCCTCGGCTTCGGCACGAACCTGTGTATATCCGCCCCCAGCAATCAGAGAAGAGACCTTATCCTGATAAAGTTTCTCCTGATCCGCTGCATTCATATACCCACTCTTGAGCTGAACCGAATAACCGGCTTTTTTAGCAGCCGCTAAAAGTTGTTTTAAAGCATCTGCAATCTTCACGCTGACTGAAACACCGGAAACCGTTGTAAGCTGCGGTGGTTCCTCCTCTTTATTACAGGGGATTTTTGACGAAATGACTGTTAAAAGAGAAGGATCAAGCGGCTCTTTTGCAACGGCCTGCGAAGAAACCGTTTTCTGTTCTTCTTCTACCCTAATTGCCTGTAAAGACCGATAGAATAAAAATACGCCGGCCAAAGCAACGATCAAAATCAAAATTAAAAGGACCCGACGGCTAACCATAATGGTCCTGTTTTCATTTTCTGCGAACCTTGTTCTGCTTCTACGCAAAAATATTCTTTTTTTGTTCATACGGTCTCTCCTCTCTATCTTTATTTTCTCTTGTTATTATTGTAACCTGCGATTTCTTAAAAAGCAAACTCCAAAAAATGCACAAAATAAATAAATGAAAATTTGATTGTTGATTTTTTCACAACTGCAGAGTAAAATGAACGTAGTTTGAAAATTTTAGGATCGAGGTTTGCAGTATGAGAAAAACAAAGATCATCTGTACAGTCGGACCCGCCACGGACAAGGATGACACTCTGCGTCAGTTGATACAGAACGGCATGGATGTTGCACGGTTAAATTTCTCCCATGGCACACATGAAGATCACAAAATGCGAGCCGATAAAATCAAGCAGCTTCGTGAGGAACTTGATCTTCCAGTTGCTCTGCTGCTAGATACCAAAGGTCCAGAAATACGGACAGGTACTTTTAAGGAAGAACAAGTCACATTAAAGGAAGGCGCTCCCTTTACACTGACGACGAAACCCATTGTGGGGGATGAGACCATTTCTTATGTAACATTTTCCCGCCTGCCGAAAGAAGTTCATCCCAACAGCAAAATTTTAATTGATGATGGACTGATTGAACTGAATGTGAATTCCTGCACAGAGACCGAAATTCACTGTACTGTGGTAAATGGCGGCACACTCTCTTCTCAAAAGGGAATTAATGTACCGAACATCTCACTCTCTCTTCCTTTTATCAGTGAAAAAGATGAGTCTGATATCGCGTTCGGTGTAAAAGAAGGGTTCGACATGATTGCAGCCTCCTTTACACGCAGTGCAGAAGATATTCTGAATTTACGCCGCGAATTAAAAAAGAACAACTGTCATAATATGCGTATTATCGCAAAAATTGAAAATATGGATGGCGTTCGGAACATTGATGAAATTCTGCGTGTCTCGGACGGAATCATGGTTGCGCGCGGTGATCT
>DHOF01000125.1:1913-7545 GCA_002411615.1 Ruminococcaceae bacterium UBA5397 | reverse complement strand
TGCCGTTCAAGGTTCATACGATTCTGCAAAGAATTTCTGAGGACCTCATCTGTATGCAAAAGATTTCTCAGCACTTCTCCGCGGTCCGGCACCGCCAGTTCCGCAGCAGCACTGGGCGTCGGCGCACGCAGGTCTGCTACAAAATCGCAAATTGTAAAATCCGTTTCATGTCCAACTGCTGAAATGACCGGAATTTCTGATCCTGCCACCGCCCGCGCCACACATTCTTCATTAAACGCCCAAAGATCTTCGATACTGCCGCCGCCTCTTCCGACAATCAAAATATCAGCAGCTTTTTCGCGGTTAAAACGTCCAATCGCCTCTGCAATCTGCTGTGCCGCTCCTTCTCCCTGCACCAATACGGGGCAAAGGATCACTTCACTTAAAGGCCATCGGCGGGAAAGAATATTCAAAATATCACGGACTGCCGCTCCGGTGGGAGAAGTGACAACGCCGATTCTTTCCGGGCATCTCGGAAGTGCTTTCTTGCGCTCTTCTGCAAAAAGTCCTTCTTTTTCCAATCGATTTTTCAGCTGTTCAAAAGCGATTGCCAAAGCACCGGCTCCTACCGGCTGCAATTCGTTCACATAAAACTGATACTGACCGGTCACTTCATAAAGAGAAACTTTTCCGCAGGCCAACACCTTCATGCCGTCTTCTGGTTTAAAGCGAAGCCTGCGGGCATTTCCTGCAAACATCACAGCCTTGATTACACCGCCTGAATCTTTCAGAGAAAAATAAAGATGGCCGGAACGATAATGATCGGTAAAATTAGAGATTTCGCCCTGCACATAAACGACCTGCAGATTTTGGTCGCCCTCCAAAATGGATTTGACATAGGTATTGAGCTGAGTAACTGTCAAAACATTGGTATGCGCATTCATAGCATTCCCTCCCGCAGAGCAGTCAATACTGCAATCCCTGCTGCATTATCCGCAGAAAAAACCGGTTCTGCAAAAAAAGCCCGATACTTTTTAGAGATGCCCTCTTTTAGAAAAGCATTGGACATCACGCCTCCCGCAAATACAAGAGGAAGGCCCGGCCGCTCTTTGAGCAGTGCCTTTGTCATATTGCACAGTGCCTCCAAAATAAAGGACAAGCAATATTTTGCGACATCTTCTTTTTCCGCGCCTTCCTGAATCATCTTTCGGCACTGATTTTCGACTCCCGAAAGCGAACAGTCACAGCCTTTCATCGGCACATGAACTTTAAAGTCTTTTTTTGACTGCTGCGCAAGCTTTTCGAGCTGCGGTCCTGCCGGAAAAGGCAGTCCCAAAAGGCTGCCTACACGGTCGATTGCTTGTCCAGCTTTTAAATCCAGCGAATGTGCCGCAAGTTCCATGGGGATTTCATGGTCCGGCAGTACATGGAGTGCTTCCGTTGTTCCGCCGGATACATGAAAGGCGTAAAATTCTTTTCCGATCAAGTCAAGGCGCCCGGAAGAATAAAGAGCCGCCGCGATATGCCCCTGCTGATGGGACCATCTAAAAAGCGGAACATTGAGCGCCACCGCCAGCGCTCTGCCGACCCCCTCCCCTACGGTAAAACAAGGCATATAACTGCCATCCACTGCTCTCGGCCGGGAAGAAACACCAACCGCACCAATTTCTCCGTGAGGAGCAGACAACAGCTTTTCCAAAATTTCCGGCAGCTGCTGCGTATGATGAAAAACCGCATCACTTTGACGCAAACCGAGCGTTCCCGGTTTTACGGGAAGAAGCTTTTTCTGCTGTCTTACTCCATCCGAGGGGTTCCAAAGCGCCGCAGAGGTCGTATAATTACTGGTATCGATTCCCAAACACTCAATCATGCTGTTCCAATTCCTTTGCAGCGCTCCCCAAAACGCCATTTAAAAATTTGGGATCTTCTGCGCCGCCGTATTTTTTCGCAAGATCCACCGCCTCGTTGATCGAAACGCTCACTGGAATTTCTTCTTCCCACTTCATCTCATAAATGCAAAGCCGCAAGAGGGAAATGCACACTTTAGAAAGGCGATTCATCTTCCAGCTCTTCGTATAGCGCGAAATGATCTCATCAATCTCATCAAGATGTGATTCGACTCCTTTTGCTTCGTTCTCTGCAAAAGGATCTACTCGAATTTCTTCTGACTCTTCCGCGTCTGTGATGATCTCATCAATGCTCCCATGATTGATATTCTGCTGAAATACCAGATTAAATGCCTGTTCTCTTGCTTCGCGTCGTTTCATAAAGCCTCCTGATTTTTTAAAAAAATAAGCCCTCCAATTTGTGGAGGGCTTTGATGACAAAATAACATTCGATTTTCAAACATCCACGGCTTTATTATACCACGAAAATTCTCCAGAACAACTATTATTTACTCTCAATAATTTTAATTTTATCATAAGTAACGCCGGTCTGGCCAACAACAATATCTTTAATCAGCATCACAGCTTCGGACATTTCCTTATCGCCTTTGCTGACAACTACATTGCAGGTTCCATTTTGCAAATATACGACGCAATCGCTGAACCCTTTCGCTTTAATTAGATTTTCGGTATTATTTTCCTGCTGAATATTTTGTGCAATCTCTGCCGCCTGCGTTACAGCTTCTTTTTTGGCATCTTCACTGGAAGAAACATCTGATGTGACTTTTTCCAAAAGTTCCACTGCCTGATCTCTTGCCTTCTGACGAGTAAGCCGTGCCTGCGTAAAGCTGTCACTGCTGGAAGCTGTAGAAGAAGGTGTCATTTCCTCAGAGGAATCAGCCACCGAAGAAGTACTCGGATCTGCATTGACAAGCTGTGCCTGACCCAATTCTTTTTCCGAAGCCGTTGTTCCGGCCATCTGCACTGTATTGCCCCCCGCAAACTGCCAGTTAAGATAAACTGCCGCGCCTAATGCTACGACTAAAGCTGCCAGAATCACCTGACGTTTTCCCATTTTCATCTGAAACTCCTCCTTGTCATGAATAAAATAAATATCGTTCAGGAATCAGAACGCACCACACAGACTCTGGCAGAACTAATTCCTACCGCCGTTGTTACTGCAGAAATGATTTTCTCCTGTACAGCAGGATTATCAGCGCCTGGGCAAGTAACAACAACGCCTTGAATTTTCGGCTGCTGCTGCGTAATTTCCACTGGATGCTCATTTCCATTTGCGTCTTTTACAAGAATATATTTCGTTTCAAGGCTGCTATTATCGGTATTTCTGCTGCCAGAAGAATCCTGGGCCTTCTGGGTTGTCGTTTTCTCTTCTGTTGCATAGACCTGCGCCGTTCCCTGCTCCAGAGTCACCAAAACATGCGGCGTTCCGGCGCCCGAAATCTGAGAAATTAGTTCGCTCAAACGCTGCTCCATCTGCGCTGTATAATCCTGATTGCTCTCCTGGGACGAAACCGCAGAGGCGGCAGTTTGTACAGACTGCTGTGTTTCTTTTCCGGTTTTTCCGAAAACAGAGCTAAGAAAGATCAGTGCAATTCCCGCAAACGCAAGAATCAAAACAATTTTTCGGCTGAAATCGTGCTCCATCAGTCTTTTTAAAAAGTCCTTCTTTTCAGCTTCCATCTGTTTTCACCTCCGTCTCGAGTCCCAGAGATTTGGCTAAAAATTCCCGGATCTCCTCTTTGGAAGCAGACTCCGATATTGGCAGTGTCACGATAACTTTGGTAATGTGTATGCTTCCATCCTCGCTATTATCCATCAAAACGGACACGTCTGTGCAGCTAAGTGATTTTTTTTTGAGTTCTGACTTGACAAGCCCCACAATGCTGCTTTTGGCCGCTTCTACATATTGATCATCCACCGCCTTAGAAAGCGTTGAATCCGGCGTTTTCTGAGAAGAAGCATGATCCAATTTTTCGGAAACTTCCGGAACGACCTCCTTTAACGGGGCAATCAACACACACAGAACCAACGCTCCCATGACAAGGCGCACCAATTTTGCCGTAGAGCCGCTTGGCAGCAAAAACTGCAGCATTGCGGAAGCTACTGCGACCAGGCAGATGCCGACCGCCCATGATTCAATCATGCAGTATTTCCCCCTCCAACAATTACCAAAAGCACACTGGAAACAGTCAGTACGGTCAGAGAACAAATCAAAATGGCAAGAAGGGTTTCCATTACAGAAGAGCAAGCTCTTAAAAGATCGGAAAGTTCTTTTAAAGCGAAAATATCACCTACACCTGCACAAAAGCTAAGCAGGATAATCCAAACAAGGCAGCTAAGAATCGACGGCAAAAAAATGATTGCTTCCGCAAGCAATACAAAAGCCCCTACTCCAGACTTTAAAATTCCAACACATCCATTTACCGTATGGATTGCTTCACTCAAAGCACTTCCCACAACCGGTACAAAACTGCTGACCACAAATTTTGCAGCACGGCCGCTTCCGGTATCCACTGAAGCAGAAACCATTTCGCGCATCGTCAAAAGCCCAGTAAATACCGTCATCAGAAATCCCAAGATCCACTTGACGCCTTTGGAAAACGCCTGACAGATTCCAGAAAGCTTGAGGTCTGGTGAAAGAGAAGAAACGATCGAGATTGCTAGAAAAATACGCATAGCGGGCGCAAGGATTTGTGCCGAAATCAATTCAACTCCATTGCCGGCAGCTGCTGTCAAAAGCTGCCATGACGCCGCGGAAACCGGTTGTCCTCCCGCAAGAAGGATTCCTCCCATAATCGGAATGGTTGTTAGCGAAAATCCAGCCGCGGTTTTAATCACTGCGCAGGCGGCAACGATCGAATAAATCAGCGGTTCCACCACGCAAACACAAACGCAAAGGGCTCCCACTACTCCAACAGCGCTCCCAATTTGTTCTGTTCCCACCGAAAGTCTCAATGCACTGACCATCGCGCACAGGACCATAATCGCGATAGAAGAAGCTGCCGCTTTTAATGGGGTCGACCCCTCTTTGCCTGTTAACCCAAATATCATCGAAAAAAACTCTTGGGGTGTGATCTTCCCGATGTTTCGAAAATCCCCATTCACTGCGCCCAAATGATTCATCAGCTCTTTTGTGGAATCCGGGAGATCCCCCCAAAGGTCATTTGCTCCGCTTTTTTCCACCTGTTCCTGATAGAGGTCTTCGGATACGCTTTCTCCCGTTTCTTCTGCCATGACCCGCGGAGTATTTAAGAAAAAGAGCAGAAGAATCAGAAAAAACGCAATCAAAAACTTTGTCTTTTTTTTCTGTATTCCTATCACTTTTGGAACACCGCCTTTTCTGGTTCCTTTTATCCGGAAGTGATCAGAGACGCTGCAATCGCTGCAATTTGCTCAAAAAGCGGAAGTGCAAAAATCAGAATTTCCACCCGACCTGCAAGTTCCACTTTTGCGGCCAACGAGCTTTCTCCGGAATCTCTGCACGCATCCGCCGCAAACTGCGTCAGAAAACTAACTCCCAACGTTTTGATCAAAATCGCGCCAAACTCCGCTTTAATCCCCGCGCTCTGAAATAAGCTTGTCAATTCATTGATTGCGGGCAGCACATTCTTTAAAATCTGCAGAGTAATCAAGACCCCGGCAGCAATTCCCAATGCCAGAGCCTGCTCTCCATTCTGCCGGCGAAGCAGAAGAATGATTGCCAGAGAAAGGAGCGCGATTCCGAGAATCCCAAACAGTGTCATTTTGATTCCCCGCTAAAGGCCAAAAATAGATTTGATTGTCCC
>DHOF01000125.1:0-1613 GCA_002411615.1 Ruminococcaceae bacterium UBA5397 | reverse complement strand
AAGACCGCAACAATAATCCCAATAGCGGCAACTTTAAAAATAAAATCCACATCCATGAATTTCCCTCCATTTTCAGCAGAGAAGTAATGCCGCCGCAGCACCACCAAAAAGTCCCAACATTCGATAGAGCTTTCCCTTTTTCTTTTCGTCTTCTTCTGCTTTTAAAAGTGTCTTTTTTGTAAGGCTGCCGCATAAGCTGCAATGATTTAGCTGTCCCTGCGTATCACTCGCTCCAAATCCTTCTCCAAACTGGCTGAGAAGTTCTCGGTCCTCCTCGCAAAGGACTGGACTTGCTTCTGCTTTTTTCCATGCCTGCGGAAAAGGTTCCCCTGCTTTCAGTGCCACAAAAAGCGGTGCCATAAAATCGAGACTTTTTCCATGACGCATACAAATTTCTTCTACCGGCATCCCTTCATAGGAAACTTCTGTTGCCGCATTATCAAGAAAAATACAAAAATTTTTAAGCCTTTTTACCCGATCATGCAGTTTCTTCGACTCCAGATATCCCGCTGTGGCTCCTGCTAAAAGAAGAAAAACTGCCCCGATCCACTTGAGCAAGAAGATCACCTGCCCTCAATAATTGCTGAATATGTCCCGGCACTCCGCGTGACAAAAGTGCTATTCTCTGAAAAGCGCCGCTCTGAAGCAGTGCTTTTGTCTGTGGACGATGTAAAAGTTCTGAAAGGCTTCCCGCATGGATACTTGCAATCACTGCCGCGCCCGCATTTACGGTCTGCACCAGCGCCTGTGCTTCTCCCAATCCTCCCAGCTCATCACAAATCAGATATTCCGGTGACATCGACCGCACCGCCAGAAGAATTCCATCGACTTTTTGAAACCCATCCAAGACATCGCAGTTAAGGGAACTCCAAGCGGGGATCCCGTTATTGACCCCACAGATCTCACCGCGTTCATCGATAACGGTCACTTTATGAATCGCCGAATTCTGCCCGCCGGAAAGATACATGGCAATATCCCTCAAAAGCGTCGTTTTACCGGAGGCTGGGGGCCCTGCCAGGAGTAAGCCTCCTTCTAAAATTTCTGCTCTTTTGAGCAATGCGCCTGCACATCCGGGAACCGCCCTCGCAACTCTGATATTTAAGGAAGACACATCCCGAATTCCCGTCTGCTTTCCTTCCCGATAAACGGCTGTTCCACAGACGCCAACCCGATGCCCCCCCTGCAAAGTCAAAAATCCGGTACGAATCTGTTCCTGATGGCTATAAATAGAATAGCTGCACATCTCCCGAAAGCTCTCCTGCAAGTCTTCCATCGATGCACACAATCCCTGCTCCTGCTGCAGCGTGACACCTTCATGATTCAGAAACCATGTGACTCCTTTTCCCCAAAGGCAAATTGGTCTGCCTGCCCGCAGCCGAATCTCTGAAACGGAAGTCTGTATCTGGGGCGGTAATGCGCGCAGCAAATCCCGGATTCTGGGAGCAATCGGTGCTGTTGCCTCCCGAAAGCTTTTTTCAGGATTTTCCATGTTCTTGTCCCACCTTTCATTATCACAGGTATATGGACGAGCCGAAAAAAATAGAACCTGACAAAAGAAAAAGCCGCCGGCTTTTAAAACCGACGGCAAAATTTTTCTATTTAATTTTCATTTA
>DHOF01000022.1:5234-5386 GCA_002411615.1 Ruminococcaceae bacterium UBA5397 | reverse complement strand
ATGTGCAATAATTGTGGTGGATTCGGTGGATGCAGTTGGATTATCATTCTGATCATCATCCTTCTCGTATGCGGCGGCTGCGGCAGTAGCTGTGGCGGCGGATGCGGCGGTGGCTGTGGCGGCTGTGGCGGGTGTGGGAAAGGGTGCGGGGG
>DHOF01000022.1:3609-5058 GCA_002411615.1 Ruminococcaceae bacterium UBA5397 | reverse complement strand
GCTGTGGCGGCTGTGGCAATGGCTGCGGCGATGGCTGCGGATGCAATAACAACAATTGCGGCTGCTAATCCTACTAATCTGCAAGTTCCTAACATTTGAATGAATAAGGGCTGCGGAAGATAATTCCTGCAGCCCTTATTCTTTATTTTCAGGATTTTTTTAAACATCCTGCTTTTTCAATGCTTCTGTAAGTGCTTTGGCAATTTGATCCGGACACGAAGTGGATTTGAATCCACAACGCACTCCAGAAAAACGGTCAATGACATCCTGCGCTTTCATCCCTTTGACCAAAGCGCAAATCCCCTTTAGATTTCCATTGCACCCTCCAATGACTTTCATATCTTGTATCTGATCTCCATCAAGTTCTAATTGAATCTCACGAGAGCAGGTCCCTTTTGTCTTATAGTTATATTTCATCATATTTCATCGAAAAATCCTCTCTTTAAAGTATGAAAATTTTTCCGGCAAAATTATTTCCGAAGCGCGGCCGCACGCTTTTTCAGCAGCTCAATTTGGTCATCCTCCGTCAAGCAGGCACCAACCTCTGTGCGATGATTCGTATACATGCCGTGAAAATCACTGCCGCCAGTCATGGCAAGGTGATATTTTTGCGCAATCGCGCGGGCCTTTTCCTCATCGTCTTCCTTGTTGCAGGGATGATTGACTTCTACGCCGTCCAATAGTCCCTCAGAGGCAAGTTTTTCTAAAAGGGGAAAACCATCATAAAGGCAGGGATGAGCAAAGACAGTCACTCCTCCTGCATCGTGAATTCGCTTAATCACATCGCGGGTATCCGGGTAATGAACTGCACTATAAGCAAGCCCCACTTTACGATCAAAAAGTTTTCGATAAACGGGTCCATAAAATTCATCGGTACACCCGGCATCGATCAATGCGTGCATCACATGCTGCTTATAAATATTAGTGCTGCCTTGTGCTCGGCGCATAATCATTTCTGCTGTAACCGGATACAAATGGATTACTTTTTGAAGCATTACTAAAGATGCACGTCTACGCGCATCACTGGTATGCTTGCAAAGCCCCTCCAGACGATCTGTATTGGAACAAAAATAGCACAAAATATGAGCACGTTTTCCTGTCTCGGTATCGGCGGTGGAAAATTCCGCTCCAGGAATCACTTCAATTTCATTTCGCTTCCCATAAACCTTTGCTCTGATTGCTCCTGCAAAGGTATCATGGTCGGTCACCGCCACTGTTTTAAGCCCTTTCCGTTTTGCAAGCTGCAATAGTTCTTCAATGCTGACAGAACCATCGGAAATCTTGGTATGGCAATGCAGATCTGCTGGCACCCAATCACCCCACCTTTTTATTTTCTAAAAGTTTACATTTAACTGTTGTTTTTTTATTCTATTCGTATTATAATACAATTTTTATAGTTTTGCAACAAACGTTTTTCTGCCTTTGAATCAAAATCACTTTAAAAGTTTC
>DHOF01000022.1:1887-3430 GCA_002411615.1 Ruminococcaceae bacterium UBA5397 | reverse complement strand
CGAACAAAATAAAAGGTCATCGTTTTAAAACGGTGACCTTTTTAAAAACAAATTTTACTTTAAAGTGCAATTTTCCGCATTTGAAAAGAGCGACGATTTATCCCCCAAAGGATCACATCTGCCAATAATATCACGCCCCAAAAAATCAGAAGGACATGCGCAGAAAAAACCAAAAGGCCAGTAAACGGCACAATACAGCACAAAGTCAACGGAAAAGCCAGATATGCACTGGTCTGAATGCTTTCGAGATAAGAGCCGCTCTTAAAGAAACCGGCTGCTGTAAAAAGAGTACCCAGCACCGTGATTGACGGTGCAAGCAAAACAAGCACAATCAACCACTCCAGACGAAAGAAAAACGGAACCTTTAAAAGAATATCTCCGATTGAAAGGACCAAGGTCATCAAAGCAAAAGAAATTGCCGTAGTAACAGCAGAAATCATAATACAACAAATTGCCTTGATCTGAAAAACTCTCGATGCCCGAACCGGTGTTAAAAGCAAAGATTCCAGTGTTTGACGATCCCGTTCTCCCACGAAGCTGGAAGCCGCCGTAATGCAGGAACAAAGAAGTGGAATCATTAAAAACAGCATCGGACAGATATACCGACTAAAAATAGCAAACAGCGCCTGCCGTTCACTCATCCATTCATTTTTTGTTGTTAAAAGGGCCATCAGACCATCTCCCAGAGGATTGTGCTGGTGAAAAATCATCAGCATTGCAAGATATCCGCCTGGAATCAGCAAGGCCAAAAAAATCGGAATGATGATCATACAGCTGCGTGCTACACGGTCATTCCAGATTTCAATAATCTCTTTTTTGATGAGAATTCTGTCTGTTTTTGTTTTTATTGCCCGCCTTTTGTGCATTCTGTCATTCCTCCTAAAAAGGCTTTATAAATATTTGTCAAAGTCGGTTTTATAATCCGCGCCTCATAAATATCATGCCCTTTTGCTACCATTTCACGGAGAATTTCAGGCATTTCCGATTCATTTTGAATTTTTTTCTCCCAAAAACCATCTTCCTGCAAAGTCCAATCCTGCAGATGATCCTCTTCGGGAATCCGCAGCACTGCTTTCGGCCAGCAGCCTGCTTTTTCTGAAAGCGTATGCAAATTTCCATCTGCAATCAAGCATCCATGGCTCAGCACTCCAAACTTTTCGCAAAGCACTTCTGCCTCCTGTGGAAAGCGCGTACAAAATAGGACTGTCATTCCCTCGTTTTTCACAATTCCAAAAATCAGGCTCAACACGGAAGACGCGGTATCCGAATCAAGTCCGCTGACAGGTTCATCCAATAAAAGCACACGCGGCCGATGCATCAACGCACGCGCAAGCGATAGGCGCTGTGCTTCACTCGTTGTATACCTCCAGACTTTTTGATCCCGAAGCGGCAGAATATCCAATTCCCGCATCAATTCTGCTGCACGTTCCCCACATTCTGTTCTTTTTAGTCCGGAGATGCCTCCGAAGAACAACAGATTTTCCCATCCGGTCATCTGTTTATACAATCCCGCCGTCTGTGTTAACACTCCGCAGTTCTGGTG
>DHOF01000022.1:403-1774 GCA_002411615.1 Ruminococcaceae bacterium UBA5397 | reverse complement strand
CGGTCATCTGTTTATACAATCCTGCTGTCTCTGTTAGCACTCCACAGTTCTGGTGAATCTGTTCGGGTGCTTTCATCGGATTCCAATTTAGAACTGCACATTCTCCAGAAGTGGGTTTTTCGAGGCCGCTTAAAAGCTTTACCAAAGTTGTCTTTCCGGCACCTTTTCCGCCCAGCAGGCCATAAATGGTTCCCTCGGAAACTGTAAAAGAAAAGTCATTTAAGGCAACGACTTTGTCTGAATAAATTTTTGTAAGTTTTTTTGTAAGGATTGCTTCCATAACAGCCCCCGTTCAACAAAATTCTTAATAGTTCCAGAATACGACTCCTCTTTTCAAATGTCAACGCATTGTGTGTTTTTTCCAAAAAAAGCAGCACTTCGAGTTCGAAAATGCCGAAGTGCTGCTGCTTATTATTTTCCAATTAAAAAGTCCAGAATATTCCATGCGTCGTCAGTCATTGTCTTATAAAGTTCTGTGTAGCCGCATCGCGTGCAGGTAATGGTATAGAATTTCTTATTTTGAATATCAAAAATTTTTGCAAAATTCCCACCGGTTGCCTGAAACTGATCTGATTCGAAAGATTGATTTCCACATTTGGGACAAATATATTGTTTTTGTTCCACAAAGCTTCCTCCTTTTTACTGCAGATTCAGATGATTCTTGAGAATTTGATGCGTAATCACAAAAAAGATTGCACAGAATACCAGGAAAAAGATTGCTATACTGCCTAGAGCAATCGAAAACATATGCATCTGCCGAATATCAAACTCAACTTGACTGATATTGTCACTCATAGAAAGCGTTTGAAACCAACCTGCCAAGATGCCATCGGCACTCGTTGCTCGATCAAATCCTCTGAAGAAGAAATAGCCGACAGTTCCCTGTACAATTCCGCCGACCGTATAGGCTCCGATTCCTGTAAGCACCCGATGCTTTGGGCAAAGAGAACCGACCGCGATTGCCATATAAACACCAAGAATACACTGCAATAGGCATGTGACTATGACAGCGAGTATAGAAAATCCCATAGTCCAAACTGATCCGCCGTACATCTGAGTTGCCTTACCGATAGAAGAGAATATGGACGAAAGGACACGCATCATATTGTCATTCGCTGACATTATGATAACGGAAATCGCCAAAGCAACACAGCTTAGGATTACCCAAAGGCAGGAAACCAAAAGTTTTGCCCAGATATGTTGCGCAATTGTTGTCGGCAAGGTCAAACTTAAATATCCCTCGTGCCCTAAAAGATTGCGATTAAAGCGCTGAATGCTGATAACGACGGTCATCACAAAAATTGCCGTCACTAAAGCGGCGTATCCAATGCCGATCAAAAATCCAATGATGGCCATGGGAGTCGTTCCAAA
>DHOF01000022.1:0-136 GCA_002411615.1 Ruminococcaceae bacterium UBA5397 | reverse complement strand
AGCATCTGAATACCTCCCGGAAAAGCGCATCAACGCTCTTGCCCTCTTTTTCCCGAATATCATCTACGCTAGACTGCATTACAAGCACTCCGCTATTTAAGAACAAAACCTCATCCAAAATTTTCTCAATATCCGC
>DHOF01000048.1 GCA_002411615.1 Ruminococcaceae bacterium UBA5397 | reverse complement strand
TAATGTGTCCATTTGCCTTCCTGACGACTTTCCACGATACCAGATTCAACAAGAATCTTCATGTGATAGGAAAGACCTGATTGCCCTAAGTCCAATTGTTCCAGCAAAATACAGGCACATTTTTCTCCGCCGCGCAAAAGTTCAAGTATTTTTAAACGCTTTTCGTCGCAAAATGCTTTAAATATTTTTGCGTGTTCTTCGTAAATGGTTGCCAAGGGATCACCTCACATCAAGAATAATTGATATGTAATCAGTATATGAATAAAAGTTTGATTTGTCAATAGAAAATTTATATAATTTTGTTTATAACTTTGCGCAAACAATTTGATTGTTTTTATATGTTTTACGAGACTACTTGTGCGGTTCACTCTTGTAGGGGCTATGTGATTTTATCTTCGGAAGGCCTCCGACCCCAAAATGATGCGGCTTGTGTTGTTTTAGTTTGGATGATAAGATATTGATAGACTATTTGATTAAACCTGCGGACAAAAGATAACACAAAAAGTCGGGAACAGCCGCTTTAAAAGTAATAAGATGAAAGCACAGGCAAGGAGATGTATACATGGGATGGGTTGAATGTATCGGGGAAGCAATCAGCTATATTGAAGACAATATCACGAACGAACTGACAATCGAAAAGATTTCAAAGCAGGTATTGCTGTCTCCTTTTTATTTTCAAAAAGGATTTGCCATGCTTTGCGGTTTTACGGTTGGAGAGTATATCCGGGAACGCAGGCTTACTCTTGCCGGCAGTGAGCTTGTTTCTACTGACGAAAAGATCATTGATATTGCTCTTAAGTACGGTTACGATTCACCGGACAGTTTTACGAAAGCATTTACCCGTTTTCATGGCGTCACACCAACTGCCGTTCGAAAAGACGGAGCAATGGTCAAGTCTTTTGCTCCGCTGAAAATCAGATTTACTTTGGAAGGCGGTTACGTTATGAATTATAAGATTGTTGAAAAAGACTCATTTACAGTGATGGGAGCATTCAAAACATTTAAGTATGACAACGCGATGGCAGAAATTCCTAAGTTTTGGATGGAACTCCATTATCCTGGGAAAGAGCGAGCTGTCTGTGGAATGTATGGCGTCAGTATTGACGAGAGTATGGGATCAGATGAATTTGAGTATCTGATTGCAGATAATTACAATCCGGTCGCAGAGATTCCGGAAGGTTTTGTTACAAAGGTCATTCCCGCATATACCTGGGCTGTTTTTGCCTGCAAAGGCGGAATGCCCCAGTCCCTGCAGGATGTGAACAAAAGGATCTTCTCGGAATGGCTGCCGAACAGCAAAGACTATCAGATTGCGGCTGGCTATAACATTGAAATGTACAGTGATCCTGCCGAGTATCCAAAGGGGATTCAGGATGAAAATTATTACAGTGAAATTTGGATTCCGGTAAAAGGGAAGGGAAGTAAATGAACGTACTAGTGATCAACGGGTCACCAAACAAAGAAAAAAGCGCTACGCTGACTTTGACTAAAGCATTTCTTCACGGGATGAATGAGACGGCGAAATTTATTAATACAACCGATTTGCAGATCAATCCCTGCCGTGCATGCTATGCATGTTGGATGGCGACGGGCGGACATTGTGTGCAAAAAGATGATGCCATCTCCGTGTTGGAAATGATTCGTGCGGCGGATCTTGTAATCTGGTCCATTCCAGTTTACTGTTATTCAGCCCCGGCACAGTGTAAAGGGTTAATGGATCGGACGCTTTGCTTTAATCAGCCTCAGATGTATATTGGAAAAGATGACCGCGCACATCATTATGGCTATGAAGACGGTACGAAGAAAACCGTGCTTATAACAAGTGGCGGGCTGCCGGACGTTACCGGAAATTTTGACGGACTGGTTTTCCAGCTCAAGCATATGTTTGGACCGAACACGGCAGCAATTTGCTGTGCCGAGGGAGCATTGCTGATGCAGCAAGATACAGCCGAAATCGTCAGGCCATATCTCAATACGGTAGAACGTGCCGGCGCAGAGTATAAAGAGGGAGGACGTATTTCGCCTAAAACGCAGGAGATTCTCAACACTCCGTTTATCCCACGGGAGGATTATATCCGTAATGTCAACAATCTGTTTGGAAAAATGAAAAGCTGCTAATCTGTTTTTATCTGAATATTCGTAAAGAATGAATCTTGTTTTTTACTTTATGTCAACTGAAAACGTTTAAATAGGAAAGCTCTGTAACGGAAATGATTTACCGCTGCAGAGCTTTTATTATTTTGATAAAAATTTTTATATGGGGTGTTACAGCGAATCAGTTGCAATAAATTGTCAGTTTATAGAGTATTGCTGTAGAAAAGAATGTGATACAATAAAAATATGAATTGTAGTTTAACCGCTTGGGTTAAATATTTGCCGTTTAGATGCTGTTTAGATGTACCATGAAAAATCGAGGTGAAAAGAATGGCAAAAATCTTGATTGTGGAAGATGAAGAGCCTATTTCCAATCTGATTTGGCTCAGCCTAAAAAAAGCAGGCCATATATGCGAGTGCGTCTTTGATGGGGAAGAGGCCGCAGATAAACTCGAAGAGAATACATACGATTTGATTCTTTTAGATGTGATGCTGCCGAAAATTGGCGGCTTTGAATTGATGGACTATATCCGTCCCATGGGGATTCCGGTTATTTTTCTAACGGCTAAAAGTACATTGGAAGATCGTGTCCATGGATTAAGAATTGGAGCGGAAGATTATATTGTTAAACCATTTGAAATCGTGGAGCTATTAGCGCGGGTTGACGTTGTTCTGCGGCGTTACCACAAAACGGCTGATATCATAGAGATCGACGGCCTGACGGTAGACATGCAATCCATGCAGGTCAAGCGGGATGGAAAAGAGATTTCGCTGACGCCCAAAGAATATCAAATTTTGTTGTTGTTTGTCCGCAACCCAGACACAGCACTATATCGAGACACTATTTATGAACGAGTATGGGGTGGTGAGATGGAGTACGGAAGCAAAACGGTTAGTCTCCATGTACAGCGGCTTCGGAAGAAAGTTGGATGGGAAAAGGAGTTGCAGGTGGTGAATAAGGTGGGCTATCGGCTGGAGGTGAACTAATTGAAGTTTCGCTGGAAGATCACATTTTGTATGATCTGCCTTCTATCGTTGCTGTTTGGTATAGGCGGCAGCGCTCTGATTTCTATCTCTTTTCAGTCATCGCTGAATCGGGAGGAACAGTCTGCAAGAGAGTCTTATCAGCAAGTGCTTGGAGCACTTCAAATGGCGGATAAACTAAATT
>DHOF01000054.1 GCA_002411615.1 Ruminococcaceae bacterium UBA5397 | reverse complement strand
TTCAAAGTACGCCAATTCCTTATTCCATCACGGGTGCAGCTTGTCCTGTTCCCGAATAAATTTCCTGTTTTACAGCCAGAATAAACGGAGAAACAGGCAAAAGGCTGAAAAGGAATACACAACGCAAAACATTGTGGAACCGTGGACAAACGCCCACGCCCTCGCCTTTTCCGGATGATTTCCGCAAAAGGCGGGAGCCTGAACGCTGGATCGACAGCCAAAATCAGGCTGTTTTTTGCTTCTCTATGTAATCCAGCAGATCATCTTTTTTGACTGCCCATTTGCGCTCCCCATTCTTAAACGCAGGAAATGTACCATCCTTGGCTGCCTTTTGCAGATTGTCATAGCTGCGTCCAAGAATGGTACAAGCAGTTTGCAAATTCATCACGACCGGAATCTGTTGCCAGTTTGTAAAAAAACGCATGATATCATTCCTTCCTTGAAAATTCTTATTTGTCCGTTCAGCTGGCAGGCAGTTAACCCGCCTGCCGAATTTCGTTTGTCAACTGTGATTTGAATTTCATACCCTGAAAAAAGTCGTTGATCCGCTGTTGCTCTTCCGGTGTTAATGTTTTTAAAAATGTAGTTAATTCATCAACAATTGGCTTTTCAGTAGTTTCTAAAATTGTTTTCATGATTTTCAACCTCCTGTTTGCTTCTTTTGTGATTTAAACACATAATACACCTTATAAATGTGATTGACAAGCACTTTTGATTATAAATTTGTGATTGACACACATTTTTTTTCGTGCTATCATTGTTGTTAAAAGGAGTGCTAAAAATGGAAATTTACGAGCGTATCAAAATATTGCGCAAAGATGAATTACATTTAACGCAAGAAGAATTTTCTTCAAAAATTAAAATTAGCCGGTCTAATCTCGGCAGTATTGAAGTTGGGCGAATCAGTGTTACTGATCGTGTTATTTCCGATATTTGTTTTGCTTTTAATGTTAATGAAGACTGGTTGAGAAATGGTACAGGAGAAATTTTTAAAAAGCCTGAATATTTTTCACTTGATGAATATGCAAAACAAAAGGGCATGTCACCGCTTGAATTGGAGGTTGTTAAAAATTTTATGGATTTTTCGCCTAAGGAGCGTTCAGAGATTTTAGACTTTTTAAAAAAGATGTTTCCAAAAGAAAACAACATGCTTAAAAAAAATAAAATAGACAAGAAAGTTGACGATTATCGTCGAGAGTTAGAACAGGAAAAAAGTACCCAAACGTCATCAGTTTTACCGAACACTGGCAAAAACGTCGTTTGAAAAACGACATTCTAAAAAAGCGATAAAAAATCCCGTTCAGTGCTAACAACACTGAACGGGAAACTTGGACTTGAAGGCAATTTTTTAGGGGGGTAATTTTATGCCAAAAAAACAGAACTCAAGGCGCAAAGACGGGCGTATCCCTGTACAGGTTTACCTTGGCCGTATTGACGGTAAGCGGCGATACAAAACAGTATATGGAAGAACACAAAAAGAGGCTGACGAAAAGGCTCTGCAAATTAAAATTGCCTTAAAGAAAGGCATTGACGTTATGGCTGAGCAAGACACATTTGGACAGTGGGCGGAAAAATGGCTTAAACTAAAATCCAGCAGTGTATCCGCTTCACAATATGGGACATATAAAAGTGCAATAGACCATTTAGACGTTTCACTTAAAAACGTTCCGCTGTCAAAAATCCGTGCTTGTGATATTCAGGAGGTAATATCCGACCTTGCAGAATATAATGGGAATTCCGGCCGTCCCGCTGCTCGCCGCACGCTACTACTGATACGGTCTGCTGCATCTCAAGTATTCGGTCTCGCGGTTGATAACCGCATAGTCGAATATAATCCGGCGGATGCCGTCAAAATTCCTGCAGGAGCGCCGCAGGGACACCGCAGAGCACTGACAGATAAGGAACAGCAGTGGATTATTGACACACCTCACAGGGCACAGCGTCCCGCCATGATCATGATGTATGCCGGGCTGCGGCGTGGGGAGTTAATCCCGCTTACATGGGGAGATATTGATCTGTGCAGCGGAACCATCTCCGTCAATAAATCAGTTGAAATGATTGGTGCTAAAGCGCATCTTAAAAATACGGCAAAAACACCGTGCAGTATCCGGGTAATTGATATTCCGCAGCGGCTTGTAAATTTTCTAAAAAGCCAAAAAGCGGCAGATGCTAAAGGCTCTGACCTTGTTTGTACAGCCGCGAACGGAAAAATGCTAACAAAAACATCATGGCGGACTATGTGGAACAGCTATCTTGCCGCCCTCAATGTAAAATATGGTGATTTCACGGATTATTGTAAAGCTACAAAAAAGAAATGGCCAACAAGCGTTTACAACCCCGGAAAGCTACCAATGATGATACCGCGATTCACAGCACACTGGCTCCGGCATACTTTTGCAACGTTGCTTTATATGGCAGGTGTGGACGTGCTGACAGCGAAAGAGCAGCTCGGCCATTCTGATATAAAAACCACGCTTGGCATTTACACTCATCTGGATAAAAAGTTCAAGCGCAAGAGCATGAATAAGCTGAACAAATATTTGAATGCAAGTCATTAAAGGCGGAAAATCCAGGACACAAGCGGGTTAGCGAGATTTTAATGTTTGCTTTGGGAGCAGGATGTCGCAGGTTCAAGTCCTGTCACCTCGACCAAGCGAAAACCCGCATGGGTACTGGATTTTCCAGGATTCCATGCGGAATTTTTTTGCCATAAATTC
>DHOF01000038.1 GCA_002411615.1 Ruminococcaceae bacterium UBA5397 | reverse complement strand
TGCCATCTTTTGATTCCTCCTTAATATTTTCAAACTGAACGTTATCTTTTCCACAAAACTGCATTTTAAGCGGAATTGCGAAATCTTTTCGATCAGTCTGTTTACTTCGTTTATATTTTAACAAACGAAGTCGGATTTGTATATTGGGAAAATCAACAATCTATCGGACATTTTTTTAGAACTTATTTTTGAATGGACTGTTATTTTCCCAATGGATATTTTGAAAGGAGGTTTCATAAGAATGATAAGATTAATTCT
The DNA here is from genome assembly GCA_002411615.1 of Ruminococcaceae bacterium UBA5397. GTDB lineage: Bacteria > Bacillota > Clostridia > Oscillospirales > Acutalibacteraceae > Caproicibacterium. The sequence goes on along the minus strand of DHOF01000038.1, from coordinate 6,281 downwards.
GATCATTTTGGAGGCACTGATATTGTATTTTTTAGAGACGGTTGATGCTTTTATCTGGGGGCCGGGACTGTTGGCTCTGCTGATGGGAACCGGAGCTTTTCTAACTTTGCGTCTTCACTTTCTGCCATGGAAAAATCTTTCGAAGTCTTTGCACTTTGCACTTAGTTCGAAAGCACGCAGTACCGTCAAAGATGGTGGAATTTCTCCCTTTTCTGCTTTGATGACGGCGCTTGCCTCTACCATCGGTACAGGAAATATTGTTGGGGTTTCTACCGCATTGGTCTTAGGCGGTCCGGGCGCACTGATTTGGATGGAGATTTCAGCGCTCTTGGGACTTGCTACAAAATATGCGGAATGTATGTTGGCGGCAAAGTACCGCAGAAAAAATAAATTGGGGGAAATAATTGGAGGATCCATGTATCCGCTGCAGGAGCGTTTCCCTTTTCATTCTATCGGGAGAATACTAGCAATTCTCTTTGCGGTTTTTGCAGTATTGGCATCCTTTGGAATCGGAAATATGACGCAGGCAAATTCTGTATCGGAAGCACTTTATGTGACTTTTGGAGTTTCGCCGACCATCAGCGGAATCGTGCTGATGGTGTTAACTTTTATCATTTTAATTGGAGGAATTCGCAGTATTTCTAAAATTTCCTCTGCTTTGGTTCCAGCCGTGTCAATCTTTTATTTGATCGGTGGAATAATTGTGATTCTTGGAAACTTTCAAAATCTTCCCAGCGGGATCGTTGAAATTTTTCGTCTTGCCTTCTCCCCTAAAGCGGCGGCGGCAGGAGCAGGAGGAACTATTTTGGCCTCCATGCAGAGAGCAGCGGAATGGGGAATTGCCCGCGGCGTTTTTTCCAATGAGGCAGGGATGGGTTCCGCTACATTTACAGCGGCGGCAGCTTCTTCGGAAGACCCTGTAGAAATCGGCTATCTCAGCATGACCGGAGTCTTTTTTGACACGACGGTTATCTGTACGATAACCGGGCTTGCAATCGTTGCTTCCGGCGTACTGGGAATCACCGATTCTAACGGAAATCCGGTTGAGGGAGCGGCTTTGACCATTGCTGCTTTTGAAACAGTTCTCGGGCCTTTTGGAGGAAAGCTAATTGCGGTTGGAATTACTTTGTTTGCTTTTTCCACCATTATTGGTTGGGCCTATAATGGAGAAAAAGCGTTAGAGTATTTATTGCCAAAGCTTTCTTACCGCAAAATTTATCGAGTCTTTTATACGCTGGCGGTTCTTGTAGGGGCAACCATACCATTGGAATCGGTATGGACTTTTTCCGATATCATGAATGGCTTAATGGCAGGGCCAAATTTGATTTGCCTTTTGGCACTCAGCGGGGAGATTGCCCGAGATACTTTTGCAGAGGAGACAAAAAAGCAAAAGGAAAAAATGGGATCGGTCAAAAGTTCTTCTGTATTTTCTTGAGAAGACAAAGCTTTTCACGATATTTTTGAGTACGCGCGAAATCTTTTGGAGTGGGAGCAGAAATTCTTGAGAGATCGGCGTTGTGTTCCAGATCAGCAATCTTGACAATGACCGCATCCTGATTTATAGAAAGGCGTAGAAGATAGTCATCATAGGATTCGCCTTTTTTGCGCGAAAGCGCTGTTACTCCTAAAATTGTTCGCTTCGAAAAGCCTGCGGATTTTAAGTCATCTGCGGTAAAATTGGTATCTTCCATTACATCATGGAGCAGAGCAATCACTTTTAAAGGACTTGTCTTTACTTTTCCTGAGACTGCAAGCGGATGCAGAAAATAGTCGTTTCCGCCTTTGTCAACCTGTCCAAGATGGGCTTCTTGTGCGAAAAAATAAGCTTTTGTCAGTTCATCCAAAATGAGAGCCTCCTTTCGGCTTCAAATAAGATCATGGTAAAAGCACTTTAAAATTTGTCAAGAGAAATTCTCCTAAAACCGGGGAAAAAGATTGCTCTTTTTGTCAATTTTTATTATAATAAAAATAGTTTTGATTTAAAAAAGAGGGTGCCATGATGGAAAAGGTTGTTTTGGGAAAAACCGGCATTACAGTGAGTAAAAACGGATTTGGCGCATTGCCGATTCAGAGAATTTCAAAATCGGAGGCAGTTCATCTTTTAAAACGGGCTTATGAGGGCGGAATTACATTTTTTGATACGGCACGCAGCTATTCCGACAGTGAAGAAAAGCTAGGCGCCGCATTTTCTGATATGCGCGAACAAGTCTATATTTCCAGCAAAACGCCGTCTTTGACAGCAGAGGGATTCTGGAAAGATCTCGATACCGGTTTATTAAAGCTCAAAACAGACTATATTGATATTTATCAATTTCATAATCCTTCTTTTTGTCCCAAACCGGGAGATGGGACAGGTCTCTATGAGGCGATGGAAAAAGCAAAAGAACAGGGAAAAATCCGCTTTATCGGGATCACCAATCATCGCCTTTCGGTTGCGAAAGAAGCGATCAATTCCGGACTTTATGATACGATTCAGTTCCCATTTTGTTATCTTGCGACGCAAAAAGATTTGGAGATCGTCAATGGTGCAAAAGAGAAAAATATGGGATTTTTAGCGATGAAAGCGCTCTCCGGCGGGCTGATTCATAATGTCGGGGCCGCCTATGCCTATTTAAGCGGGTTTCCGCAGGTGCTTCCGCTCTGGGGAATTCAGCGCGAGTCAGAATTGGACGAATTTTTATCTTTTCAGGAGAATCCTCCGAAAATGAATTTGGAATATGAAAAAATAATCAATGAGGATCGAAAAACTCTGCAGGGGGATTTCTGCCGAGGCTGTGGTTATTGTATGCCGTGCCCTGCGGGAATTGAGATCAATAACTGCGCCAGAATGTCACTGCTTTTGAGAAGAGCACCTTCCAAAGCATATTTAACACAGGAATTCCAGCAAAAGATGAAAAAGATAGAAAATTGCCTGCATTGTGGTGCCTGTATGAAAAAATGTCCGTATGGGCTAAATACGCCAAGACTTCTGGAAGAAAATCTAAAAGATTATAAAGAAGTACTTGCAGGAAAGAAAATTTAAAAAGAGACTTTTTAAAGTCTCTTTTTTTGAGAAAAATTCTGGGAATAGGGTTGCAGCATGAACCCGGAGAGGAGAAAAAAGTTTGATCTTTTTGTTTTTTGGAGTTATCTGCGGTGCTTTGACGGTGAGTTCGATCATTCGAGAGCCGCGCCGTTTTCGCAACAGCATATTCCTTCTGACGACGATCTTTTTTCTTTTTTCCGGCATCATGATGGAAAGCGATCATACTTCGCTGCTTGGAACAATTTTATTTTTAATTCTTGGAATTATGATTCCCTTAAGCATTTTAGCAGTAGCTGTTTTCCTCGTGATTAACGGAGTCATCATGGTGAGAAAAGAAGGCAGGCGGATTCAGAATTTATTGTCATTTGGGGCAGGGATGGCGATCTTTCTGGTGGTCGGTTTGCTCCTTTATATGACTGTCATAGAACAAAACATGTCAGTAAATCAAACAGCTTTTGTGATTTTGATCATCCTTTTGAGTGCCTATATTGGTTTTACCTTTGTCGCATTTTTGCTCTATTCTTTTTTATATAGCCATCTACCGAAAGAAGTAAATTGTGACTATGTCATTATTCATGGAGCGGGACTGCTTCATGGAAATCAGGTCTCACCGCTTTTGACAGGTAGAATTGAAAAGGGAATAGAGGTCTATCGAAAGGGCGGTTGTCGGGCAAAATTTGTGGTTTCCGGTGGAAGAGGAGCAGATGAGACAATCTCAGAAGCAGAGGCAATGCGGGATTATCTGATTAAAAGAGGAATTCCGGATTCAAAAATTCTGATGGAAAAAGAATCAAAGACGACTTTTGAAAATCTTCAGTTTTGTCGGAAACTGCTCGACCCAATTAGAAGGCCGTATCGCTGTATTTTTGTTACGAGTAATTACCATGTATTCCGTACAAGCCTTTATGCCAGAAAAATTGGGATTGATGCTCAAGGGGTTGGGAGCAAAACAGCTCTTTATTATTGGCCCAGCGCGGTGATCCGAGAGTATGTTGCGGTGATGCGGCAGTTTAAATGGGGATTTCTAGTGCCAATGATTCCGTGGCTGCTTTTTTATTTAGTTAGCTGCAGTAACTGAGAAGGAGTTATTTTATGATCAAAGCGATTGCATTCGATATGGATGGTGTTTTATTCGATACAGAACGAATTAGTAAAAGCACATGGGTTCAGGTTGGAAGAGAGTGGAACCTTCCAGGAATTGAAAAGCTTTTAAACCGTGGAATGGGACTTAATTATGAGGATACCAGAATTTTGTTTTCTGAAAAATATGGAAAAGATTTTCCCTACGATGACTTTCGTACCCGCTGTTCGGAAATTTTTGAAGAAGAACTTTCCAAAGAGGGGCTTCCGATGAAGCCCGGTGTTTTGGAAATTTTATCTTACCTAAAAGAAGCAAAAATTCCGGTGGCGCTTTCTACTTCTACCAGGCGGGTAAAAACGATCGCGCATTTAAAAGAAGCCGGGATTGAAGATTACTTTGAAGTGATTGTAACGGGAGATACCGTTGAGCATAGTAAACCGAATCCTGAAATTTACTGCAATACCTGTAAGGCTCTCGGCACTGCGCCTCAGGAAACGATTGCGATAGAAGATTCTCCCAATGGGCTTCAATCGGCCCGCCGTGCCGGGATGCTTGTGGTGATGATACCGGATCAGGTGGCGCCTACTAAGGAATTAGAACCTTTTTACGATCGGGTTTTTAAGTCTTTAGTTTGCCTTAAAGATTGGCTTTGCACAGATGTCTTTTAGTAAAACAAGCTCCATCCAATCATTTTTGGTGCTGCAGAAATTTTTAGAAAATAAATATTTGGAGCAGATATCTGAGAAAAAACAATAAAGACAAAATTATCAACAGATTTAGTTCACTTTATAAAGAAATTTTAAATGGCTATTCTGTTTTGCTTTTAGATATGTTATAATTTATTTAATATTTCAACTGTAACTTTCTACTTTATTTTTGAAACATAAATAACTTTTGAAGCTCTTCATGATTTAGAATGTGTATGGTTAAATTTTGCTGGAATTTCAGAAAGGATTCGGATTGCTCATGAATCGCAGAAGACAATGGAAAATGAATCTTCTGACAGGAGCTGTCACTGCGGTAATCTCTCAGATTTACTGGAATATCTTTCTTGATGATTTTCGTGTTTCTTTGGCTGTTGCTATTTTGCCAATCCTTTTGACGACGATTAATAAGGAAGAAAGTTCACTTGCGACCTGCGGGTGTGTTTCCTGTATGGTATTCCTTTTTCGCTGGGCATTGGCGATTGTAAGCGGACAAGGCGTCATTGGCAGTATGCAGACAATCCTTCCAGGAGGACTTTTCTTCCTGTGCTATGGTCTCTTTTTTGAGATGATGGTTCAAAATAAGTATACGGCTTCTGTTACCCGCTTGACTTTGGCGGCGTTCAGCTGTGATTTTATTTCCAATCTTTTTGAAACGCTGGTTCGCAGTAAGCTGTTTTTTACATTGGTACAGGCAGAGAGAGTCCTCTATCTGTTTGAGGTTGCTGCGATTCGAACCGTTATTGTGGTGGTTTTACTGATCCTCCTAAAGAATTATCGGACATTGCTCACAAAGGAGGAACATGAAAAGCGATATCAACGTTTGTTTTTGATGACGACCAGCCTCAAAACAGAACTTTATTTTATGCGCAAGAATACTGAAAATGTAGAAGCAATCATGGGAAATGCTTATCATTTATATGAGATGCTTTCCGATTTGGATGTTCCGCAGGAAACACAAAAGCTGTCTTTAGCAATTGCACGGGATGTGCATGAGATCAAAAAAGATTATCTTAGAATTATTCAAGGAATTGAAAAAGAGGTCGATGAGCAGTATCCGGAAAAGAAGATGCACCTTAAAGATATCCTGAATATTTTGCAGGAATCCACTTATCGAATGATGGAGTCTAAAAACCTGGATATCAAACTGGATTTTCGCTATCAAAAAGATTTTCTTACAGATAAACATTATTCTCTTATGGCCATTCTTAAAAATCTCGAAAGCAATGCGATTGAAGCAATCGCTTCGGTGCGCTCTTCGGGGCTGGTTGAAATTTTTGAACAGCAGGAAGGCAATTTTTATGTATTTTCAGTGCGGGATGACGGCCCGGGAATTGCAGAGAAGAATCTGACTAAAATTTTTCAAATGGGATTTTCCACAAAATTTGATAAGCAAACGGGAAATATATACCGTGGCGTCGGGCTGGCAGGCGTTAAGGCAGCCGTAGAAGAAGAATTTCACGGAAAATTA
>DHOF01000036.1 GCA_002411615.1 Ruminococcaceae bacterium UBA5397 | reverse complement strand
CAGCACAAAGGGTTCCGGCAAGGGAGACAGCGTTGACAAGATGCGTTCTGCTACTGAGAAAATTTTGGCTGCAAAACCAGACTTCGATGTAGATGGCGAATTCCAGTTTGATGCTGCATTCTCTAAAGAGGTCGGCTCTTTAAAGGCTCCAGGCTCAAAGGTTGCCGGCCAGGCAAATACCTTTATTTTCCCGGATATCAACGCCGGAAACATCGGTTATAAAATTGCTCAGCGTCTTGGTGGTTTTGAGGCGATTGGGCCGATCCTGCAGGGCCTGAATGCACCGATCAATGACCTGTCCCGTGGCTGCAATGCTGAAGAAGTATACAAAATGGCAATTGTAACAGCTGGTATGGCTTGATTCTGTAAGAGATTTCTATTTATTTAAATAAAATAGCATAGCGGTTTCCTTTTATTTGAAGCAAATCTGTTTTATCGGAGCGTTTTAAGTAGAGGGGAGCCGCTTTTTCTTATAAAAACGATAGAAATTTGCATGATATGTAAATAATTGGGAATCTTTTAAATAAATCTTAACTTCAATTAGGGGGGAATCTCGATGAAAAGCCGAATTACAAAAATTACGGCGCGCTGGATTTTAGATAGCAGAGGCAATCCCACCGTAGAAGCAACGGTGTTTTTAGCAGACGGAACTCATGCGAAAGCAGCAGTTCCGAGCGGAGCTTCTACCGGTCGACACGAGGCACTGGAGTTGCGGGACGGCGGTGCATTTTTTAATGGAATGGGCGTCAAAAAAGCAGTTCAAAATATTGAGCAGGAATTGGCACCGGCTTTGCATGGAATGGATGCCTGCGATCTGATGTCACTGGATGCTGCAATGTGTGCATTGGATGGTACCCAAAACAAGGAACGTCTGGGAGCCAACGCTATTTTAGCAGTGAGTATGGCTGCGGCTAGAGCGGCTGCAGAGAGCAGCGGACAGGCTTTGTGGGAGTTCTTGCGGGAGGAAGAAAATTTTACAGGAGCGAAGCCGCCGCTGCCGTTTTTGAATGTCCTAAATGGTGGCGCTCATGCTGGAAATAAGCTTGATACACAGGAATTCATGCTGGTACCGCAGGGAAAAGATTTTGAGGAGAATCTGCGGCGCAGCACGGAAGTTTATCATGCTTTAAAGAAAATTCTGCAAGAAAGAAATCTTTCTACCGCGGTGGGAGATGAGGGCGGTTTTGCACCGGAGCTTGAAAGTGATGAGGAAGCCCTTGACTGTCTGACAGAAGCCGTAGAAAAAGCGGGATATGAGGTCGATAAAGATTTTCAATTTGCATTGGATTTTGCAGCGAGTGAATGGGCCGATAAAGAAGGACATTATCTTCAGCCCAAGAGCGGCCATATTTTCACTACGCAGGAATTAGTGGAATATGAAAAGAAATTGATTGAGAAATATCCAATCTGTTCTCTGGAAGACCCCGTTGGAGAAGAAGATTGGGAAGGCTGGAGAATGATTACAAAGGAATGTGGAGATCTTGTATGGCTGGTCGGCGATGATTTCTTTGTTACAGATTCTAAGAGACTGCAACGCGGTATTGATGAAAAATGCGCCAATTCCATTTTGATTAAGCTCAATCAAATCGGAACGGTTACTGAAACGCTGAATGCGATCCGTACAGCGCAGTCAAATAAGTATCATGTGATTGTTTCTCATCGGTCGGGTGAAACAGCGGATACTTTTATTGCTGATTTAGCGGTGGCTGTTGGGGCGGACGCCTTAAAATCAGGTGCGCCGTGCCGCTCAGAGCGAACAGAAAAGTATAATCGTATGATGGAAATCCTTTCACCGCAAAAATAAAATTTGTTATAAAAAGGCGGCTGGCAAATTTGTCGGCCGCCTTTTTGCTGTCCCCTTTATTACTATTATTTTCAGTTAAAAAATTTTTTTAAAAAGCGAAAAAATACTTGACAACAGAAAAGACCAAGTGTATTATTGTATTAAGTTGTTAATACAATTAAAAAATAAAACTGGTAAATACGAAAGGAGGAGAGACGATGGTATGGAAATTCACAGAAGATCGTCCAATTTATACGCAACTGGTTGAACAGCTTCAACTGCGGATTGCGATGGGGCAGTATCCTCCCGGAGGAAAATTTCCCAGTGTCCGCGAGTTGGCGTCTGAGGCCGCTGTTAACCCCAATACGATGCAGCGAGCATTAACACAGCTGGAAAGCAATGGCCTGCTTTACAGCGAACGTACCGCAGGAAGATTTGTAACAAAGGAGGCAGATCGAATTATGCAGATGAAAAAAGAGATGGCACAAAGTTTGATGACAGAATTTTTGCGTGGGATGAGAGAACTTGGTTTTACAAAAGAGCAGACGATTCGGCTGCTTCAGCAGATGGAGGAGGAATCAATATGAATGAGCAATTAGAGCAGACTGCCCAGATTCCACAGGTGCAGGGAGAACATGCGCCTATATTGGTCTGTGAGCATCTGAGCAAATTTTATCCCCAGTGCTTGGCCCTTAATGATCTAAGCCTTTCACTGCAGCCAGGCCGAATTGTTGGACTTCTCGGCCCAAACGGAAGCGGAAAAACGACCCTTATTAAATTGATCAATGGGCTTTTAACGCCTACCAACGGACAGATTACAATCAGTGGAATGAAGCCGGGCCCTGAGACAAAGGCGATCGTTTCTTATCTTCCGGATCGGAATAGCCTTCCGGAATGGATGACAACTGAAGAACTGCTCCATTTCTTTGCGGATTTTTATGCGGACTTTGATATCGGCAAAGCTCGTGAAATGCTTCAGCATTTGCACATCACGGAAAAAATGCGTTTAAAGACCATGAGTAAAGGAACCAAAGAAAAGGTTCAGCTGATTTTAACGATGAGCCGTGCTGCAAAGCTGTATTTGTTGGATGAACCGATTGGCGGAGTTGATCCGGCAGCCAGAGATTATATTCTGGAGACTATTATCAGCAATTACAGTAAAGATGCCTGCGTGATTATCAGTACTCATTTGATCGCGGATATTGAGAAAATTTTGGAT
>DHOF01000119.1:1366-4591 GCA_002411615.1 Ruminococcaceae bacterium UBA5397 | reverse complement strand
TTGAATTTTCTTTTTGAAGCAAGTGTCGGAGGCGGTATTCCAATTTTAAGGCCGATCAGTCAGTGCCTAGCGGCAAATGATGTGGTTGGAATCTGCGGCATTTTGAATGGAACGACTAATTTTATTTTGACAAAGATGTTCCATGATAATATGTCTTTTGAAGAGGCACTGGAAATGGCGCAAAAGCTGGGATATGCGGAGCATGATCCTTCTGCAGATATCGAAGGCATGGATGCCTGCCGTAAAATTTGCATTCTTGCATCTTTGACTTATGGGCATCATGTTTATCCGGAGCAGGTTCACACAGAAGGAATTACTGAGATTCGTAAGACTGACGTAGAATATGCGGATTCTTGGCATGGAGTCATCAAGCTGATTGGCGAAGTGAAAAAAGAAGAGAATGGGCGTCTGCAAATCATTGTTTGTCCAATGTTTATCCCTTCTGATAGTCAGATTGCTACAGTTGATAATGTTTTTAATGCAATTATGGTGCGCGGCGACGCAACTGGAGATGTTTTGTTCTACGGAAAAGGCGCCGGAAAGTTGCCGACTGCGAGTGCAGTGGTAGCAGATGTGATTGATTGCGTAAAGCATTTAAAAGCCAGAAAATATTTATTCTGGGATGCCGGCTCTCCGGATTATATCGATGATTATACAAAGGATACCCGCGCATTTTATGCTTGTGCAAAATATAATGAAGACGCAGAACAGGGACTTGCCCTTGCAAGAAAAGAATTTCCAACATTGGAACATCTAAAAAGAAAGAATGCACCACTAGGGGAATTTGCATTTGTTACGGATGCCATGCAGGAGTGTGAATTTCGCAAAAAATGTGTTGTGCTTAAAAAAGCAGGAATAGAAATTCAAAATACGATTCGAGTGGGCGATATGTGATGAATGCATAGTATAAGAGATAGGATGTGCAGTAAAATGATCAGAATCCAGATACCCGCGACCAGTGCCAATCTCGGCTCTGGGTTTGATGCCTTGGGAATCGCTCTGAATTTATATAATCAGGTATGGATGGAAGAATCGGACTGCGTCGATATTTCCTGTAAAGATGAAGTCGATGTGCCGAAAGATGAAACCAATCTGATTTTTTGGGCGGCAAAACAGCTTTATGAAGAGTGTGGGCATAAACTGCCGGGATTAAAAATTGTTCAGCTAAATAATATCCCAATGGCACGCGGGCTTGGCAGCAGTTCTGCCTGCATCGTGGCAGGATTAGCAGGAGCCAATAGACTTTTGGGGTCTCCAATGAATCAAATGGAGCTTGTTAGTCTGGCAACAAAAATTGAAGGACACCCAGATAACGTTGCACCGGCGATAGAAGGCGGCTTAGTAGCTTCTGCGATTGAAGCCGGAAAAGTTTACAGTGTCAGTGTTCCGGTGTCTGATAAAATTCGTTTTGTGCTTTTTATTCCTCCGTTTGAGTTGAAGACTGAAAAAGCGCGGTCTGTTTTACCGGATACCTATAGCCGACAGGATGCTATTTATAATTTGTCCAGATCTGCATTAATGACAGCGTCTTTGTTTTCAGGAAATCTTGAAAATCTCCGAGTTGCGGTGGAAGATAGAATTCATCAGCCGTATCGTTCGTCTTTAATTCCAAACTATGATCAAATCTTTCGTCTCAGCTATGAGCTTGGCTGTCTGGGAACCTGTGTCAGTGGTGCAGGCCCATCAATCCTGGCAATGGTTGAGAGTACAGCTGCGGATCATTTTACAAAGCTTGCGAAAGAACGTTTGAAAGAAAAGCAAATTGGAGATTGGCAGGTAAAACTGCTGAACGCAGAATCAATTGGGGCACAGATCTTTGTTGAGTGAGTTTTACAATTAAGACAAACTTTTTATGAGGAGAGAACATCCATGAGCTTAATTGTTCAGAAATTTGGGGGAAGTTCCGTTGCAAACGCGGAACGTGTATTTAACGTAGCTGATATCGTAACGAAGACATATCAGAAGGGAAATGACGTGGTTGTTGTTGTCTCTGCCCAAGGGGATACAACAGATGATTTAATTAAAAAGGCTGCAGAAATTAATCCAAATCCAAGCAAAAGAGAAATGGATATGCTTTTAACAGCAGGGGAGCAAATGAGCGCCTCTTTGCTGGCAATGGCAATTGAAAAGCTTGGCTTCCCAGTTGTTTCGCTTTTGGGCTGGCAAGCTGGGTTTGAAACCAGCAGCGCATATGGAAATGCCCGAATTAAGCGGGTAGCTCCAAGCAGAATCCGTCAGGCGCTTGACAAGAAAAACATTGTAGTAGTAACAGGGTTTCAAGGAATTAATAAATGTGGGGATGTGACAACACTGGGACGTGGCGGCAGCGATACCAGCGCTGTTGCGATTGCAGCGGTAATGCATGCAGATCTTTGTCAGATTTTCACCGATGTAGAAGGCGTTTTTACGGCAGATCCACGCAAGGTTCCTGGGGCTAAGAAACTAGATTGTATTTCTTATGATGAAATGTTGGAATTAGCATCTCTGGGTGCACAGGTTCTAAATAATCGTTCTGTAGAAATGGCGAAAAAGTATAATATTGAACTGGAGGTTCTCTCCAGCTTAACTCGAAAAAAAGGTACAATCGTCAAGGAGGCAACCAAAATGGAGAAGATGCTGATTAGCGGTGTGGCAAAAGATGAAGATGTTGCGCGAATTTCAATTATCGGTGTTCCGGATCGTCCCGGTCTTGCTTTTAAGATTTTTTCAAAGCTTTCTGCTAAAGGAATCAATGTAGATATTATTCTTCAGTCTGTAGGACGCAACGGAACAAAGGATATTAGTTTTACAGTCAATGCAGGAAATCTAAAAGAAGCTTTAGATATCCTTTCTCCTTATCTTGATTTGATAGGAGCTTCCAGTCTGACCTATGATGATCATGTTTCAAAAGTGAGTGCAGTCGGGGCTGGAATGGAATCCCATCCTGGAATTGCGGCGCAGATGTTTGAAGCACTTTTTGAAGCAAACATTAATATTCAGATGATCTCGACGAGTGAAATTAAAATTTCCGTATTGTTGGCCGACAAAGATGCAGATCGTGCAGTCCTTGCGGTACATGATAAGTTTTTTAATGGAAACAATCTGGATGATTTAACCTGATCGGTATCTAGGCTAATGACAACGTTTCATTGTAGTGCATAAGTTTTCTGAAAAACGACTTGCTTTTTAAAGGCACTTATGATAAAATAATCAACGTTGTCAATTTCCGGGTGTGGCGCAGTTGGT
>DHOF01000119.1:0-1194 GCA_002411615.1 Ruminococcaceae bacterium UBA5397 | reverse complement strand
AAGTCTCGCCACTCGGACCAAAAAATATTAAGAAAGCCGCATCGAAAGGCCATTTTCTGGCTATTCAGTGCGGCTTTTTTCTGCTTTTGCATTAAAATTGCTGAAAATCGTTGGAAACGTTGAAGGTTGCTACGTAATTGCTACGCTTTTTAGGATCTTGTGATAATAAAAAACGAAAAGGAGGGACTTTATGAGCTTTGATGAAAAAAAGCAGTTTGATCTTCCTGGTATTTTGTACTTTGCTTCTGGAAATCGATACACAGGGAGCGTTGGAACTGGAATCGAAAATGGATTTAATTATGCTGCAGAGCCGGGGGACGGCATTCTTAATGTTTCCTTTTGGCATTCTCCTACTTGCTGTGAATTAGCAGAAGATAAAATCCAAAAAGAATTTCCACTTACTGCAGAAGGAATCGAAAAAGCATCGAAGTATCTTGTGGATTCCTATGACTTATCAAAAGCAGGAAAAGATTCATAATAAAAAAGGACTGGTGCGAAATACTTTCTCGTCCCAGTCCTTTTTTATTATGGTATCCTTGTGTTCATCCTCAAAAATCAGATGAGAGTTCTTGATGTTTTTAAAATTATTTTTGAATAATTGAAATATTAAAAATGACCTTACATGATAATGTCTGTTAAAATGAGGAACAATAACAGGAAAATCATAAAAATGATTGCGAAAAATTGAAGCTTTCGTTATAATATAAACAGACCGTATCAAAGAAAGAGGAGTTTTGGATGAAAAAAACGATTGTCCGTACCCGTTTTGCGCCAAGTCCTACCGGCTTTATGCATGTAGGGAATTTGCGCACAGCACTGTATGCTTATTTAGTAGCAAAATCCCAGGGGGGAAAGTTTATCCTGAGAATTGAAGATACTGATCAAGAACGTCTGGTTCCGGGCGCTGTGGATGTCATTTATCATACATTACAACAAGTTGGCCTGCAGCATGATGAAGGCCCGGATCTTGGAGGAGAATACGGCCCATATATTCAAAGTGAACGGAAAAACATTTACCTTCCTTATGCTGAGAAGCTGGTAGAGGAAGGAAAAGCTTATTATTGTTTCTGCACAAAGGAGCGCTTGGAATCTCTGCATCAAGAGAACACATTTGGCGGCTATGATCGTCATTGCCGCAATCTCCCTAAAGAAGAGGTTCAGCGGCTTTTGGATATGGGTACGCCGTGGGTTATC
>DHOF01000028.1:7743-10743 GCA_002411615.1 Ruminococcaceae bacterium UBA5397 | reverse complement strand
ACATAGTGAATAAAATCTTTTTTGGGCTCAGGTGTGGTGGCTGCATTTTGGACAGCTCTGTTGCACAGATCAAAAATTCCGAAACAGAGCAGAAAAGTCAGAATAAAAAATCCTACAAAGAAGGTTTTCTTTTTTTTAAAATTCCGAATCATGAGATTCCCTCCCAATAAAACGCTTTCTAAAAAATTTATGAGAGGAAAAAGGAATCTATGCCTTCTCTAAAAAATGCTGACAAGTGTTTATTTAATAAAGTGAGAACCAATTTGAAGACCTGTTTATAGAAAATCAGACGGATTTTATAAAATTGAATTCAATTGGGGGGACAATTGTGTCTTTTTGACGGTTTCTTTTTGAGGCAGATACATGTATAATTAAACCGAATTTTTGGTCCAAGATAAAATAAAAGGAGAGAATATTTTGCTGGAAGAAGAAAAAGCACTGGAAGAAGTGCGGAAACTTTGTGAGAGACTGCGAAGAGATGGTTGTGCTCTGCTTGCAATTGATGGGCGTTGTGGAAGCGGAAAGACAACTTTGGCGGAATATTTGCACCAACAATATGAGTGTCCAGTGATTCACATGGACGATTTTTATTTGCCGAAAAGTCATAGAACAAAAGAACGTCTGCAGATACCAGGTGGAAATGTTGATTGGGAACGCTTTCTGCAGGAGGTGCTGCGCCCTCTAAGGACGGGAAAGCCTGCAGTTTATCGTCCCTATCACTGCAAAGAGGATACATTTGGAGAACCTAAAACAGCTTGTCCGGGACCTTTGACAATTATTGAGGGGTCCTATAGTTTGCATCCGAGTCTGCGGGTATTCTACGATGATGAAGTGTTTTTGACCATCTCTAAAGAGGAACAGGAACAGCGAATTCTGAAACGCAGCAACCCGGAAATTTTAAAAATTTATAAGGAAAATTGGATTCCGATGGAAGAACGTTATTTTTCCAACTATCGGATTGAAGAAGGATGCAGTTTAGTGTTGGATACAACGGGGTATCGCGCACTTTCTTTTTAAAAAAGACAGAGAAAGGAAATTTTATGAAAAAAAGAGCAACCGTGCCGTTAACCATTTCTGCGCTCTGCTTGGCCGGCGGCGTTATTTTGCCGCAGGCATTTCATTTTTTACCGATCCCAAATGCAGGGATTATCCTGTGCCCGATGCATATTCCGGTTTTGCTTTGCGGAATCCTTTGTGGATGGCCATGGGGACTTTTATGCGGAATTTTAACACCGCTTTTGTCAAGTATGATTACCGGAATGCCGTCTCTTTTTCCTACGGGAGCTTCCATGATTTGTGAGCTTGCAGCTTATGGAATCCTTTCTGGGATTTTTTATCAGATAACACAAGGGAAAATCTATGCGACCCTTTTTTCAGCCATGCTGGGCGGCCGATTTGTAATGGGAATTTCCAGTTTGCTGTTTTATAATCTTGCAGGAAAGGGATATACATTTGAGCTTTTCCTTACTTCTGCTTTTGTTACGGCATTGCCGGGAATCCTTTTACAGTTGACACTGATTCCACTTTTGATAGTAATCCTAAAAAAATCCAAACTTTTTCCCGCTCAACAACATTCTTAATCTTAATATTAAAAAGATCCGTTTCGCATATTTTTATGCGAAACGGATCTTTTTTTCTGCCTTTATATTACCACAAATTGGGCCTTTTTTCAAGTCTTGTTTTTTTCTTCCGGAAGGTGTAAGAAGAATATTAGGGGGGAATTACACATGAAATCGGATTTTGCCATGGTACCCAAAAAGCGTGAAAAAAAAGAACTGCTCGGATTGATGCAGGACTGCAATCAGATAACGGAGAAATTCGGACTTTCTCTTTCAGAAAAACAGATTCAGAATTTGGAGGAGCATCGGATAAAAGCACTCCAAAATACCGGGCGAATTGAATTTGGCGAGGGAATTTTAAAAAAGCTTGCCTACGCATTTTGTGATTCTCCGTTTTTGTTTCCAAATTCTTATGAGGAGACTTTAATCGAGCTGCAGGATCTGTTCTATTATTTTAAAACAGAGTCTATGGAACAGCTTTCTGACGATGAATTGATCGAAGCAATGAAAGAAATTTATAACGGAAAAGCACAGGGCTCTCTTTCTTATCTTTCACAGACAGCTTTGGAGGATCTTTGCCGAAATCTTCGATTTAATTCGTTTGATTCTATGGATGGGAGGGATCCTGAGGAATGACAGGAATACTTCACCTTACAGGAGAAGAATTTTTTTCTGATTCATCTGATTCTGCACTTTCAGAAGAGAGTCTTCCTTTTCAAACATCAATTTGGCAGATTCTGAAAAAGCAGGTGCGCCTTTATACGATGGGGGAAAGCAGCTCTCTTCCGAAAGAAACAGTCGAAGAACTATTTGCGTCCATTTGTTTTCTGATTGATCTAGGTGCTGCTCTAAAGGGAAAAGAGCAGCCGTTGCAGATGAAAAACACCAATGCAGAGGAGCTTTTTGAGCGTGGAAAAAAGCAGGCGGAATGGGAAGTCCGAAGGGGAAAGAGGCTTTGGAAAACGGCCTGTATGAGCGCGCCGAAAATTTCCGATCGTTCCCTTTTTGATACGCTGCAGGGAATCGGTGCATTTTGGAAACAATATGATGTTCGTTTCTTTGCACATCAGATTCCTTGCTATATTGACTATCAGCTGATGAACCCGGTTTCAGAGTCCCTTTCTGGAATTTGTTATCTTAACGAATATCTGCATTGTCTCTTGATTGAGAATCGCTTTTTGCTTCATTTTGATATAGAGAAAATTCAAAAACTTTTACAGGTTATTGAGCCGGATTATCAGGAACTTCTTATCAATCTTACAGAGCCGGTTATGATGCAGGCAATTGGACTTTCTATTCTGAAAAAAGAGTCGTATGGGCTGGATTTTTCACCTCAAGATCAGGAGCAGTTACAGTTATATTTGCAGCCTTTATCGGAAAAAGAAATGCGGCAGGTCCTTTCTGATGCAACTTTATGGCTTTGCAGATCATTAAAAATAGA
>DHOF01000028.1:6744-7502 GCA_002411615.1 Ruminococcaceae bacterium UBA5397 | reverse complement strand
TGCAGCCTGTTGTGCAAAAGAATTACAGAATCTTTTTCCTCATATTGCTTGAAAACATCCAAAATAAGGTCTTACCAAATAAAAAGCACTTTTCATTTTAAGATGAAAAGTGCTTTCAGGTTTTAGGGTTAGAAGATTCAGGTGGGATGATGGGGGTCTTCAATCTGAATGGAAGGATGAAGTTCCTCGTGCATCTGAGAATCCTCAACGGCTTTGGTTTTATCTTTTTCACAAATGCCAAAGGTCACAACGAAAAGGTATTTACGAATGGCAAAAAGTCCTGCGACCGCAATTACACCGATTAAGTTGTCGAGCGCGCTGTGATGATAAATAATGATCTGCCGGGCAACTGCAAACAGCAAAACGTCTAAAACTGCAGCAGGGGTCTGACGAACCAGCATTTTTACAAATTCGAGTCCCACAACCATTGACATAATGTTTGCAAAGAAAGTTTCAAATTTAGATTGGTCTACATCACCGTTTGTAAATATGTAGACGGCCATATGAAAAATTCCCATGGCAACAGCTGCAATGATAATAAGAGACGTAGCAATTTCGAGCAGATGGCTTAATTTTGAGATAATTGGACGCATTTTTTCCCGCATGAGAAATAACTCCTTTTCAAGTATCTTTTATCAGTAGGATTTGCTTCGTGCCATTTGCCGAGAGCAAAAATCCAAACATATCATTTAGATATGCACAAAATTCTCTTCTAATATTTAAATTAGAAGTACAAAATTATTATAACAGACAGACCG
>DHOF01000028.1:4106-6591 GCA_002411615.1 Ruminococcaceae bacterium UBA5397 | reverse complement strand
AAATTATTATAACAGACAGACCGCAGAAGACGCAAGAATTTTTTCTGAATTTTCAAAAACTGTTTTTAAAAAAGAAAATTTATAGAATTATTGACGTAAAAGCATAAAAAATTGCATAAACCAAAAAAAATTTTCAAAAGCAAGAACTTTCATAAAGAAATATGATGAAAGTCAAAAAAAGATTTGATTTTTTTAAGGAAAGTCTTTTATAATAAGATATAAATTAAGGAGAGAGAAGCGTTTTTTGTTGAAAAAGGGTTATATTTACATTTTACTGACAACATTAATTTTCAGTTCTATGGAAGTCATTTTAAAAATGACTGGTGGGGTTTTTCATCCACTGCAGATTACGGCACTGCGCTTTTTTATTGGCGGGTTGGTGCTGGTTCCTTTTGCTGTGCGGATACTTAAACAGAATCATATCACGTTACAAGGCAAAGACATTTTGCGCTTTGCCGGATTAGGCTTTTTAGGGATGTTCCTTTCCATGAACCTTTATCAGATGGCGGTACAGGAGACAAAGGCGTCAGTTGTGGCAGTACTCTTCAGCAGCAATCCAATCTTTGTGACAATCTTAGCATTCTTCTTGCTGCGTGAACCGATTCGCAGACATCATATGCTGGCGCTGATTCTTGATATCATTGGGATTGTTGTCATTATAGACCCGCTTCATAATATGCTAAGCCCTTTGGGAATTGCTTTGAGCCTCGGAGCAACCCTGCTCTTCGCATTTTACGGGGTCTTCGGAAAGCGTAGCTGTGCTCGTTTTGGTGGAGTAGTGGTTACCTGTATGAGCTTTTTGCTCGGCAGCGCCGAAATGTTCCTTATGATGGGCATTACTCATATTCCGGCGGTGGCTCAATCGGCACAGCAGGCAGGGCTAGGGAACCTTTTCGCAAATATTCCATTCTTTAGTGGGATTACATTGTCGGTTTTGCCGCTGTTCCTTTTTATTTGCATTATTAACACCGGAGTCGGTTTTGCCTGCTATTTTAAAGCAATGGAAATGACAAGTGCCCGTGAAACTTCGCTTGTGTTTTTCTTTAAACCGATTATCGCGCCGCTTTTCGCGTTGGCGATTCTCGGAGAAGAGATTCCCCTGTCGATGATGATTGGAATCGTCTTTATCCTTTTGGGATCGCTTTCCTCAATTCTTCCGGATCTCTTAAGCATTCGGAAAAAAGAGCAGGTCGATTCTGTTGATTCTTAAAATAGCACAATATAATAAATTGTGGAATTGTTTTAAAAAAGTGAATTGGTGCTTTTGCTATTATTTATGAAGGCTTTTTGTGACTTTTGCAAATAAAGCCAAATTTTGTCGAAATGATTTCAAAATAATCACAAAAAGTAACAAAAAAATTATTATTATTCTCATGCAGAATAATAATAACAGCAAATTATAGTATTATGTAAAACAAATATAGGCACTTATTTTGATATTAAATCTATCTAAAATATTGTAATAGAGAATCATCGACTGAAACGAAAGAGAGGTCTTTTTGCAATGAATCAGAATCAGCATCGCCCAATGCGGACGGTCATTGCCTTTCTAATTGCGTCGGCTATGATGTTCACCCCTTGTTTGACAGCTTTTGCAGAGGATTCCGGTGATACGACAGATCTGGATACTTTGCGTCAGCAGCAGCAAACATATGCTGCCCAGAAAGCAGATAATGATTCCAAAATTGCTTCTTTAAAAGAGGACCAGAGTCAAAAAGAAGCGTATCAGCAAACATTGCTTGACCAGAAGAACGTTGTAGAAGGCCAGATCTCTACCAGTATTGCTCAAATTGATGCATTGGATAAGCAGATTAAAGAGAAAGAAGCTGAGATTTCGGACAAGCAGGCGTCGGTCAGCGGAGATATTTCTCTTTTAAAGGAACGCCTTTATGCGCTTTATGTTTCCGGAGAAGCCAGCAATATGGAAATTTTGCTTTCTTCTCAGAATCTTAACGATCTTTCAGATAAGATGGAAGCACTCCAGATGGTTACAAAGCATGACACGGATTTGATCGATCGGCTAAAGGGAGAACTTTCAGAAGTTGAAACTGCAAAACAGACCGTCGAATCGGACAAGCAGGAAGCAACAAATGCCAAAACGGCTTTAGATGAGCGCCAGCAAGAATTAACGCAGCTTTCGAATGAAACAGGAGAAGCAATTCAGCAGATTAATTCTTCCGCTTCTTCTCTGGAAGATCAAAATGCACAGTTAGCTCAGAAAGAGGCAGAAGCTTCAGCGGCGATTGATAGCTGGATGGCAAATTATTATGCACAGCATCAAACCCCAACTCAGAAAAATAACGACAATACATATCAAAACGGATCCGGTGGTTCCAATCAAGGTTCTAATAATACCCCTGATAGTAACAATGATGACAATAACGACAATAATTCTGGCAATCAGGGCAGTTCTTCCAGCAGCGGCCTAATTTGGCCGGCACCTTCCGCTCATACAATTACGACCGGATTCGAATATCGCTGGGGT
>DHOF01000028.1:0-3864 GCA_002411615.1 Ruminococcaceae bacterium UBA5397 | reverse complement strand
GGGCTATGATCTTTCCGGTTCCGGCGTTTACGGAACTAGTATTGTAGCAGCGGCAGGCGGCACGGTAGCTTATGTTTCATCCGGCTATGGAGATGGATACTATGGCTGCACGGATGGCGGCGGATTTGGAAACTACGTTATTATTGATCACGGGAATGGCCTTTCCACCTTGTATGGCCATATGGAGTCGGTTTCCGTTCATGTTGGACAAACAGTTTCTCAGGGACAAGTAATCGGAGCCCTTGGAACAAGCGGCAGCAGTACCGGACCGCATCTGCATTTTACCGTTTATAAAAACGGGGTTGCAGTAGATCCTGGAAATTATATTTAATCTAATTGGTTTTAAAAGGGACCGGGCAATTTCGCCCGGTCCCTTTTTTGAATTTTATCGGCGTTTTGTATCTTTCCATATCACGAAAATCATGGTATAATTTTAAAGATCAATTTTGAATGAAAGGGAGATCGGGATATGAAAAAAAGGATTGCTATTTTAGCCGTTTCCCTTTGCTTTTTGCTTTCCGGCTGTTCCTTCCCGGCGCTGGACCCTCAGAATCTGATGACACCGCCGCGCCCAACAGGAGAACGGGCACAGATTCATGACCTTTTGACGCAGGAGGCAGGCTCCAATGTTACCTTGAGATATCCCGGAGCGGGCAATTATCGATCGGCCATTTTGCTTCATAATATTTTGGGTGATAGCAGTGAAGAAGCAATGGCATTTTATAAAACTCCTTCCGATGCAAATGATGGAAGCAAGGCTATTGCTGGAACAAATCTGCTCTTTATGACAGAGAAAGACGGCAAATGGGAATTGGCCGGAAAGTTTCAGAATGCAGCTTCTCAGGTAGATCGTGTATGCTTTGGCGATTTGGACGGCGATGGAATAGATGAGGCCATTGTCGGCTGGGGCGATAGTACGGCGGGCTTAAGTAATCTAACCGTTTATTCTGGAAAAAGCGGAAAGATCACAGAAGAAAAATTGAGCCAGACTTATAATGAATTGATTGTTCAGGATTTTGACGGGGATGGCATTGATGAACTGATGACTATCTCAATGAATCCGCATCAGCCGATTGTTGCTTCTCTGTTTCGATTAAAAGATGGCGCAATGCAGATGATGGATAGTATAAAGCTGGATCCCAGCGTTTCTGCAATTACGAATGTGATTACCGGAGATATCAGCGCAGGACAAAAGGGCGTGATTTTGGACGGTACCATGAGTAATAATATGATCACCGAAATTCTTTACTGGGATTCGAAGGATCAGTGTTTGATGGCTCCGCTTTATGAGGCAAATACCATGAAAAACTCGGCACTGCGCAGTGTTACTGTTTCAAGCCAGGATGTCGATGGGGATGGTTTGCCGGAGGTTCCGTTTGTCAGTTTGCTGCCGGCTTATGTGGGGCAGAGCTCTGATGATGTAGGCAATTTGATTTCCTGGCAGAAATATGACAGCTCCAAAGGGATTTTTACACAGGCGCAGCTGATGGTTCGGAATTCGAGTGATGGGTATTCTTTTTCTCTGCCGGATTCATGGAGTAAAAATGTAACAACAGAGAGAACCTATGATAGAAGCCTCACTTTTTATGAACTAGATCGGCAGAAGGAAAATTCTCGGGGAGATGCACTTTTAACGATTCGGGCTTTTTCACAGGCGGATTGGGACAATCAGAATGGAACACAAGGATATACCCAATTCCAAAAAAATGGAGATCTGGTATTGGCAGTTACTTGTCCGCAAACACAGTCATCTCTGCGGATTTCTGTTTCAGAAGCTCTGGGACGAATGAAGCTTTTGGACAATGGCAGTTGAAAACGGAGAGGCGATATTGGAGGAATTAGTATGAAAAGAATTTTGGTAGCCGAAGATGAACAGGCAATCCGCGAGTTTGTTGTCATCAATCTCAAACGCGCCGGATACGAGGTATGGGAAGCTGAAAACGGAGATCAGGCACTGGAAGTTTACCAGCAGAACGACGGCGATTTTGATGTTGCGGTTCTGGATATTATGATGCCGGGAGATCATGACGGGCTTTCTGTCTGCAAAGAACTGCGCAAATCAAATGGGACGATTGGCATTATCCTTCTTACTGCACGCACGCAGGAGATGGATAAGGTCAGTGGATTAATGATGGGAGCAGACGATTATGTGACGAAGCCATTTTCTCCCAGTGAGCTGGTCGCTAGAGTAGATGCAATTTATCGCAGGGTGGCATTAGCAAAAAACCGAACGGAAGAAAATTTCAAGGAAGAACTGCATTCCGGAGAATTTGCACTGAATCTGCGCAGCCGTACTCTCTTAAAAGGACAGCACCCGATTGAGCTGACACAGGTGGAATTTCAGATTATGGAGTTCTTTTTCAGCCATCCAAAGGAAGCATTGGACCGTTCTGAAATTCTAAAGCATGTCTGGGGAGAAGCCTATTATGGAGAAGAAAAAATTGTCGATGTAAATATTCGGCGCCTTCGTATGAAGGTGGAAGATGAGCCGAGTAACCCGAAACATATTATAACGGTCTGGGGCTTAGGGTATAAATGGGAAGCCTAAAAGATTTGATTCGAGAAAGAGATGCGCTCAGTGAAGAAGAAAAACGCTTTCATCAATAATGCAAACGGAATTGCGCGCAGATGGATTCTGAACAGCCTAGGCATCATTGTATTGATCTTTGTGGCGTTTATTATTATCTTGTCGGTAGGGGTACGCAGTTATATCTATAACAGCATTCAAACGACGCTTGATGGACGCAGCGGAGAATTGACCAATGTATTTGCTGATTATGGCAGACGTTCTGCAGAAGAGTTCAGTACAGCTGCACGTAAATATGTAGAGAATTTTCCCGAAAAAGAGAATATGGAATTGATGGTCCTCAATTCTAACGGAAAGATCATTATTACGAGTGTTGGATTTGCGCCGGATCAAAAACAGCCTATGCCGGATTATGATGCAGCACTAAGCGATCCCAACGGATATGGCACTTGGACTGGTTCGCTCTCCAGCGGGGAAAAGATTTTGGCAGTTACCCGTGTGATGCATAATGATGATGGAAATACGGTGGGCGCAATCCGCTATGTAGTATCTTTGGAAAATGCTGACCGGCAAGTCTTTTTAATGGTCTGTATCCTCATCTTAATTGGACTTGTGATTATCTGTTTTGTAGTCATTTCCAGTTCCTATTTCATGCAGTCGATTTTGGAACCAATTCGGGAAATCAGCGCTACGGCAAAAAGAATCGCACAAGGCGATTTTAAAGCCAGAATTACTGCCCCTCATGAGGAAGATGAGTTAGGACAGCTTTGCGAGACCATCAACGATATGGCGCAGGAACTGGGAACTTCAGAACGGCTTAAGAATGATTTTATTTCTTCCGTTTCTCACGAATTGAGAACGCCTTTGACAGCCATTCAGGGATGGGCAGAGACGCTGCAGAGCGGTGGCCTTGATCAAGAATCGTTCAATAAAGGTATGGACGTTATCATTCACGAATCGGAACGCCTTTCCGGAATGGTGGAGGAATTACTCGATTTCTCCAGAATGCAGTCCGGCAGAATGACCCTTGTAATGGATAAAATCGATATTTTGGCAGAACTTGGTGAAGCCGTTTATATGTTTAGCGAGCGTGCAAAAAATGAACATAAATTTTTGCTGTATGAAGAACCCGAAATGCTGAGCCCCGTTCTGGGAGATATTAATCGTCTGCGGCAGGTGTTTGTCAATGTGATCGACAATGCACTGAAATATACGTCGGAGGGTGGAACGGTAAATATTTCTGCTACCGAAACCGATGGATTTATTCAGGCGATTATCAGCGATAACGGCTGCGGAATTCCAAAAAAAGATTTGCCGAATGTCAAAAAGAAATTTTA
>DHOF01000079.1 GCA_002411615.1 Ruminococcaceae bacterium UBA5397 | reverse complement strand
TTCAAGTCTGGTCAGCGGCACCAACAGGTTCAGCCTGTATAATTTGTACTCCTCACATTGTGAGGAGCTTTTTTTATGTCAATATCCGACTTGGATAGATACTGTAAGCAATCCAAGCAATCAAAAAATGAGTGTTTGACATCATGATAAAAAAGTGCTAGATTTACTAAATGATAATGAATTGCATTCGCATATACATCAATTTACAAAAATTTGATACGAAACTTGGAGGGACACATGGATACAAAAATCGGCATTATATCCGGATTTCTGGGAGCTGGTAAAACCACTCTGATACAAAAACTATTAAAGGAAACCCTGTCAAATAAAAAAGTTGTACTCATAGAAAATGAATTTGGTGAAGTCGGTATAGATGGCAAGATCTTGAAGCAGACTGGGGTTCGGATTCGGGAAATTAATTCGGGCTGCATCTGTTGTACCCTTGCCGGAGATTTTAGTAATGCGCTGCAGGAAGTGATTCATAAATACAATCCAGATCAAATTTTAATTGAGCCTTCCGGCGTAGGAAAGCTTTCAGACATTCTTCCTCCCTGCCTGGAAAAAGCTGAAATCAATTTTTGCATTACAGTCGTAAATGCACTGAAATACAAAATGTACGCTAAAAACTTTTCCGAATTCTTTTTTGACCAAATTCAAAACGCGAATACGATCTTTTTGAGCCGGACACAAAAAGCCGAATCCAATCAGCTGCAGAATGTGGCCAAAAGCATTCGGCAGCATAACCCCAATGCTGTCATCCTCACAACACCGTGGGAACAAATTTCGGCAAACAGAATGATGGAGATTGCTGAAAATGGAATTCCGCTGCTGATTGACAAAGAGGAACTACATAAGCATCACCATGCTGATGATATTTTTGAAGTCTGGAGTATGGAAACACCCAATCTTTTTTCTCTTGACCTGCTGGAATCCGCGCTGCAATCATTGCCTAAATATGGGAATATTCTTCGTGCAAAAGGATTGGTTCCTTTAAGAAATGGTAACTGGTGTCAGTTTGACTATGTGCCTGACGAAAAGAATATTCAAAAAGCAGAGCCGGATTTCACAGGGCGAATCTGTGTCATCGGAGAAAGTCTAGATATGCCCGGACTCTCCGCATTATTTCAGGTATGATTTATGACAAAAATTGAAGTATTTTGCGGGTTTCTAGAAAGTGGAAAAACAACTCAGATTCAACATATTTTGGAGCAGAACTACATTGAAAGCTACGAAAAGATTCTAATTTTGCAATGTGAGGACGGAGAAGCTGAATTATGTCTGTCAACTGCCAAAAATAAAAACGTGCTATTAAAGCAGATCAACCAGAAAGAAAAACTATGTTACGAACTTTTTCACAAAATTAAATCGGAGCTAAATCCAGATTTGATTCTCATCGAATATAACGGAACCTGGCCAATTGAGATTCTGCTTTCCCTACCAATGCCAAAGAACTTCAAAATGGACCAAATCTTTTTTTGCGCCAATGCTTCTACATTTGATTTTTATATCAAGAACACCGGTGGACTAATGGCTAATCAACTCAGCAATGCCGACGCAGTTCTTTTTAACCGTGTTTCAGAAAATACAAAACTATTAAAAAGTGCAATCCAAAATTTAAATCGTTCCACTTTTGTCTCCTTTAACGAAGGAACAGAGGATTCTTTGTTTAAAGGACTGTTTGACCCTGAAATATCTAAAAGGAATCGAAATCAGCAAAAAGGTTACCATCTGATTTTTTCTGCTTTGCTTGTTTGCACTTGTATCCTGTTCGCAGTCATTTTTCATTCATCGCAGTTTAGTGCATTCATCCAAAGCATTAACATGATTTTTATCGGTATCTTGATGCAGGCTGTTCCGTTTCTTCTGATCGGAGCTTTTGTTTCCGCCTTGCTACAGGTATTTCTTCCCGATGAAACGCTGGTCAAACTGTTTACTGCACATAAATGGCTTGGATTCCCGATCGCGATGATTCTTGGATTTTTTCTTCCGGTTTGTGACTGCGGCATTGTACCGATCGCGTCGAGGTTAACACAAAAGGGTGTCCCTTTACCGGAAACGATGGTGTTTATGCTTGCAGCACCCGCGATTAACCCCATTACTATTTTATCCACTCTATACGCCTTTCCAGGCCAACCACAATACGTACTCTACAGGATTGGCATCGGTCTTCTCATCTCTTTGATTGCTGGTTTGACTCTGAGGTTAACCCACCAAGAAGCCTCGCTTGTTCTCTCCGGCGGATCTCCGGCGACCTGTTCCTGCGGGACTGTTGGCTCTCCTCCCCCACACTCCGGAAAACTAGGGAAAATAGAATCTGTTTTTATGATTGCAGGGCAGGAGTTTCTTGGCATGGGTCGCTATGTGATTGTCGGTTCCCTTTTATGTACCATTCTTCAGCAAATGATGCCGACATTTCTATTTCAAAGTACGGATACGGTTATGGCTATGATTGTTCCAATTCTCCTCATGCTATTGGCGGCATTTTTTATGTCAGTCTGCTCTACTTCAAATGCATTCATTGGAAGAAGAGCAGACTGACATAAAAAATGC
>DHOF01000077.1 GCA_002411615.1 Ruminococcaceae bacterium UBA5397 | reverse complement strand
CCCTTCGGAAAATTTTCCGAAGGGATTTTTTATGGGCAAAAGTTTTGAGAGGGCTTTTTTGATAGAAGTAACGTAAAAAATTTTAATGCTGCTTTCACTTTTGGAAAAGCTAGAAACGAAAAGCAGTTAAAGAATAACCGATAAACTTTTGAGTACAATTTTACAGCGTTAACAGATTTTAAAGACATCAGGAAGACAGTTTTTTGTAATTGGTATTGTAAGACAAACAAATAGCAGTCCTTTTAAAATCTTTCGATAAAAAGCTCGATTGTTAATAAGATTCTTACAGAAACACATGGGAGAGGGACTGCTTTGACTGCAATTATAAGAGGGATTCATGCCAAAAGCCCTACATGAATTTCGCCGAACAATAAATCGGAAGACCTGATGTTTTTACTGACGCTGCAAGTAGACTAAATGATTTTTCATATAGCCAACTACAGGGCGTGGATTGCAGTCTGTTGCTTTTTAATTCGTCACAAAACAGAATTAATTGATCTGTGAGGTAATCTGTGCATTTCCATCCTTGCCTAATTGCCGAATCTTCTTAAAGAGGACAACAAGGCATTGCGATAAAAGAGTGGCTAAACTTTCGAGGGATTTTTAAAAGGGCACGTTAAATTGCAAATTCATGAAGTAATCTATAGGGGATAAAGATCAGAAGAATTGTTTTCTCTTTTTTAGGAAGTCTTTATTTAGCTGCTAAGCGATCCCTTTATAAGAAATTAGGTATAAAAGGAATGAAGTCTGCAGAATCAAATTTTGATGCCGCAGACTTCATTATAAGAGGTAAATATGAGAGGTTAAAAAGGACATAGCAAATGCCATTTCTGCACTTCATTGTGCAGAAATGGCATTTGCTTTAGGGAGAGAAATAAAAACTAAACACTGACCATTCTAAAAAGTGAAATCAAATTTTTACACGTTCAGTTGTACCCTTGTGGTAGGAGGAGAACAAAATTGAAGAAGTGTAAAAGGTGCTAAAGTGAGGACTTTTAGATTTTCTAATCGGTCAGTAAAGACATAATCAAAGAGTTTTTATAGACACAAGTTTTAAAAAATATTTTCTATTTTCAGAATCGAGAGAAAATTTAGAACAGAATCAAAGGACAAAGAATTGCGACCATAACGACCATGATGATGAAAAGCGGTCCGCCAATCTTCATATAATCGCTGAATTTGTAACCAGCCGGCAGAATCTGCATGTTTACAGCAGTACCAATTGGTGTGCAAATTGCAAGGTTTGTGGTAATGCCGATTGCAATGATGAATGGGAGTGGGCTAATGCCGAGACTCAAAGCCAAAGCAACATAAATCGGGGTCAGCATTGCAGCAACACCGCCATTTTGCATAAAGTTTGTAAGAACACTGGAGAGAACAACCAAAACCACCATAAGGACTGTAACAGAGGCAGATGCTCCACCAAACAGGCCAAGAATTGCGTCTGCAATTACTTTGCCGCCGCCGGAAACATCAAGTCCGGTACCGAGAGCGGTAATTGCACCGACCATGATCAGAATGTTCCAATCCATGCCAGCGAGTGTTTTTTTAACTGGAATTGTTTTTGTGACAAACAAAGCCATGGCACCAATCATAGCAATGTCGGCGATATTCAGATAGGAATTGAAGGGCTTAAATCCACTCAGAATAAAGGCAACAACACAAAATGCCATAACAACAAGGGACATGGTTCCTTTCCATTTCGGGATCTTGTTAAACTCGCTCATATCGAGACTAGCGGAAGCTTCTGCAAAAGAATTACCTTTATCGAAATCTGGGCTTTCTGGTTTAAGAACCTTTTTCAAAAGCGGATAGCCAATAGTAGCCCAGAAAAGGACTTGAACGATACAGACTGGCCACATGACACGGGTCATGTCAAAGACGCCCATTCCAGCTTCATAACCGGCAGTTCCCATTAGGATTGAGTTTGCAGTTACCTGAGAAACAGAGCCGGTCAGAGTGGCACCGCCGCCGACGATGCAAGCAATACCAGCAGGCATAATCACCATTTTGGAACGGATTTTTCCATTAGAGCCAGCAGCGACGGCTGCGATAATCGGCATCCACATGGCGATACAGCCGGAATTGCTCATAAATGCGGACATAACCGTGCAAATGATAACGATAAGGACGATAAACCATCTTTCATTCTGAGCAATTTTGAGTTTTCCAATTTTAGTGCCCAGACGCTGTGCAATGCCGGTCTGGAATAGTGCATCGCCGACGATCATCATGCCGGCAACCATGACAATGGAGCTGCCGCCGAATCCAGAATAAATTTCAGACAGTTTCATTTGAGGGAGCGCAATGCCCATTGCCAATGCACAAAGGCAGGCAGTTACACTCATAGGTAGTTTGTCGATCATAAAAATGATCATTGTAATAACAGCGATAATGATTGCAATAGTACTTGATGCCATTTACATTCACCTCTCATAAAATAAGGAATTAATTTTTATTGTTGCATTTTTTAATAAAAAGCACTTTTTAGAGTTAGTAAGAAATTCATTAATTGCAATTTGATTCTGAAAATTGAATTTTAAGCTTTTAATGTGTCTACAGCGAAAATGTTT
>DHOF01000095.1:14679-19579 GCA_002411615.1 Ruminococcaceae bacterium UBA5397 | reverse complement strand
GTAAAATAACGGCCCAAAGAGCCAAACGATGATACTTATGAAGTGCCTCTGAAATCACGCTGAGGTTAATCCGATTTTTATTATAAGAAATAACGGCTTTCATGCACATACATCCTTTCTGCTTTGTTTGTCCAGAAAAGATATATGAATCATTGCTCCGAAATATGTTATCTAAAAACTAGTGGGGATTTTTTGCCAAAACAGTACTTGATGAGAATTCCAATCCCTTGTATTTACTTACTATATACCATTTTAAAGCGTTTTTCAACACCTTTTCATACATTTCCTTAATTTTTATGCATTCGCCATTAATTTATGTAATAATAATTATGTAATCTATTTCGGAATTATGTAATCTTGATTATGAAACTTCAAAATGTATAAAACTGCATAAAAATACACGTGCTGCGTATCTGGCACAGCACGTGTATTTTTAATACTATATCTTGTTGAAAAATAGACTTTATGATTCCGAATGAAAATCTGCCATTGCCGCCTGAATCATGATTGCACATTCCAAACGCTTTTTTTCAAGGTCACAAGAAATTTTATGTGCTTTCAAAATATCATGCTCGTATTGATTGTTATTTGCGTTGCATCCACCGCTGCAATAAAATTTCGCCCAGCATTTCATACATTCTGGTTTTGCGTATACGTTTGCTGCAGCGAATCGATTCTTCATTGCGTGGTCGTAAGTTCCATCCAGAACACTTCCCATTTTCCATCTGTCATCTCCTACAAATTGATGGCAGGGAAAAATATCGCCCTCTGGAGTAACAGCCACATATTCATTTCCGCAGCTGCAACCACGCAGACGTTTAATTGCACAAGGCCCCTGATCCAAATCGATCATAAAATGGAAGAAGTTAAATCCTCTTCCCTCTTTTCTGCGTTTGATAATCTCCTGAGACAGTCGATCATATTCTTCAAACACTCTGGGAAGATCTTCTTCTTTGATTGAGTAATCTAATTTTGGATCTGATACAACAGGTTCTACTGAAATCTCGTCAAATCCCAAATCTACCAAATGCAAAATGTCTTTTGTAAAATCTAAATTATATTTTGTAAAAGTGCCGCGAGCATAATAGTCTTTGTCTCCACGAGAGGCAACCAACTTTTGAAATTTCGGCACGATTGCATCATATGATCCGCTTTTTCCATCGGCACGAACACGCAGACGATCATTTACTTCTTTGCGTCCGTCGATTGAAAGAACACAATTCGACATTTCGCGATTGATAAAATCAATTTTATCGTCGTCGAGCAAAATCCCGTTTGTCGTAATTGTAAAGCGGAAATTTTTATGATGCTCTTTTTCTAAAGACCGAGCATAACGAACAGTCTCTTTTACGACATCAAAGTTCATAAGAGGCTCTCCGCCAAAGAAATCCAACTCAAGATTGTAGCGATCTCCGGAATTTGCAATCAAAAAGTCGATGGACTTTTTCGCAACATTCAACGGCATCAACATACGCCCGCGGCCAAAATCACCTTTTGCCGCAAAGCAGTATTCACAGCGCAAGTTACAGTCATGTGCCACATTTAGGCACATTGACTTAATTGGGGCTCCCCGCATCATCCCCGCAAACTGCGCATAATCATCGGAAGAAAAAAGCTGTTCCTTTTTCTGCAGTTCCAAAAGTTCCTGATGGGCTTCCTCTAAAACGTCCTTCCCGAATTTTGGCTGCAAAGCAGCAATTGCTTCCTGCGGAAGCTTGTCCGGTACCTGATCATCACAATAATCAAGCAATGCAAAAGGTGCCTCATCAAAAAGATGAACCGCACCGGAATTGGTATCCAGAACAATTCTGTAGCCATTTAACGCATACTTATGGATCATAAAACGATACTCCATTATTACAAAAATTAAGGGACAGAAATCTGTCCCTTTGAAATGCTTTGTTTAAAAATTGCGGTTTAAATTACCGGTTTTTGTTCTCACATTTCTGGTTTGCTACCGTGCAGGAAACCTTGCAGGCAGACTGGCAGGAAGCCTGGCACTCGCCGCATCCGCCTTTAACAGCGCTTTCTTTTAAATTAGCCTGATTTAAAGTTTTAATCTGTTTCATATGTTATACCGACCTTTCGACTTATTTTTTCTAATTGTACCATAATTTCAGGCTAAAAGAAAGTCCCTATTTGATTTTTGTAGGTTTTCCAGCCATTACAAAGCCACCCAAAGCTCCCGCCAAGCTCATAATAATCAGGCGCATAAGAACGGCTCCGGCATTTTCAATCTGGCTGTGAAGCATTCCCGCTAACAAACAGATTAAAAACAGCACTACTCCGCAGATAGCACCTAAAATCAATCCGCGCTTTTTCCCAACTTTTGCCGCAACTAACCCTGCTAAAAAGGCACTGACTCCGGAAACTCCCAAGATAATCGTCTGAAGATAGTCTTGTGGAATCTGTCCGATGCTGGTAATTGCCCATGCACAAATCAGCAACAGCACGGCACAGAAAATCGTTCCGAATATTGTGCCAAACAGGACTGCACGAAAAATGGTCAAAGCCGGTGAAGTCGAAGAAAAAGCTACTACTCTCTTTTTATGTGACATAAAAAAGCGCCTCCCGCTCGATCTGTTACAATCGTATGCGGAAAGCGTACGGGCTATTCATAATTATTTATCAGATTTTTTACTGGCTTTTTTATCTGCTTTATCGTCTTTTTTTTCAGGCTCATCGCGAATCGTATCCACGCTGCCGATTGCCCAGCGCTTTACACGCATTTTTACACGGTCTGTGCCAGTTTCAACGATCAGAGAATCGTCGTCATCTTTTACTCCAACTACTCTGCCCACAATGCCGCCGATCGTTGTAACGTCATCACCGATCTCAGCACTTTTACGCATTTGGTCTTCTTGCTTTTTCTTCTTATTTTGTGGACGGATCAGGAAGAAATAGAAACCGAAAATAATTAGGCCGTAAAATACCCATATCCACCAAGTATTATCCATGCTGCTTTACACCTCCAAAAATATAGGAACACAATGAAATTATTATAACAAGGATTGTTGCTTGTTGCAAGATATTTTTAAATTCGAGCGCTGATAGAAGGCAAAACTTTCAAATAAAATTGTTCAAATTGATTTTTATCCAATGCATCACGAATTTTTTCCATCAGAGTATTATAAAAATAGAGATTATGAAGGACCATAAGGCGCATTCCCAACATCTCGCCGGCCTTCATCAGATGGTGCACATAAGCCCTCGTAAAGTGACGGCAGGTAGGGCACTCACAGCCTTCTTCTAATGGCAGCGTGTCCAGCTCATACTTTGCATTCATCAGGTTTCGAACTCCCTGCATCGTAAACGCATGGCCATGCCGTGCATTTCTGGTAGGCATAACGCAGTCAAAAATATCAACACCGCGCCGAACAGATTCCAGAAGATTAGCCGGCGTACCCACTCCCATCAGATAACGTGGACGATCTTTCGGCATATAGGGTTCCACCGTTTCAATAATATCGTACATAACGTCGGCACTTTCTCCAACAGCCAATCCTCCGATTGCATATCCCGGCAGATCGAGTTCCCGAATGGCCTTCATGTGTTCAATTCTCAAGTCTTTATAAGTTGCTCCCTGATTAATCCCCCAGAGCATCTGCTGAGGATTGATCGTATCCGAAAGGGAATTAAGCCGTTCCATTTCATCTTTGCAGCGAATCAGCCAGCGAGTCGTACGCTCTGTCGATCTTTTTGCATAATCGTATTCTGCCGGATTTTTCATACATTCATCAAATGCCATTGCGATCGTACTTCCAAGATGAGATTGGATCTGCATACTTTCTTCCGGTCCCATAAAAATTTTATGTCCGTCAATATGAGACGCAAATGTTACGCCTTCCTCTTGAATATTGCGAAGCTTTGCTAAAGAAAAGACTTGAAAGCCGCCGCTGTCTGTTAAAATCGGACCATCCCATTGCGTGAATGTATGAAGTCCGCCGAGTTTTTTAACTTTATCATCTCCTGGGCGCAAATGCAGATGATAAGTATTGCAAAGCTGTACTTGGCAATGAAGTTCCTTTAAATCGAGTGCAGAAACAGCCCCCTTGATTGCTCCGTCTGTTGCAACATTCATAAAAGCAGGTGTCTGTACAGTTCCATGCACAGTAGTAAGCTGTCCACGCCGTGCGGCACCCTCCTGTTTTAAAAGCTGATACATATCGTTTCCCTTTTTCATTTTTTAGTGAATAAACATCGCATCTCCAAAGGAGAAGAAACGATATTTTTCCTCTACCGCTACTTTATACGCATTCATAATGTGGTCATACCCCGCTAAAGCGGAAACGAGCATAATCAATGTGCTTTCCGGCAGATGGAAATTCGTAATCAGTCCATCCAAGGCTTTAAACTGATAGCCTGGATAAATAAAAATATCAGTCCAGCCTTCACTTGGCCTGATACATCCCTCTTTTGTCGCAACTGACTCCAAGGTACGGCAACTGGTAGTGCCAACTGCAATCACGCGTCCGCCATTTTTCTTTGTCTCATTGATCGCATCAGCAGTCTCTTTAGGAAGATCATAGTGTTCGGAGTGCATCTGATGGTCTGTAACATGTTCTGCTGTAACCGGACGAAAAGTCCCTAATCCAACATGCAGCGTAACAAATTCTACTTTAACTCCCATATCACGAACCTTCTGCAAAAGTTCCTTTGTAAAATGCAGTCCGGCTGTAGGCGCCGCCGCAGAACCGACTTCTCTGGAATAAACGGTCTGATAGCGTTCTTTATTTTCCAGTTTCTTTTTGATATAAGGAGGAAGAGGCATTTGTCCAATTTGATCTAGAATGGTAAAGAAATTTCCATCGTAGCTAAATTTTACGAGACGATTGCCATCCTCAATGATTTCGAGGACTTCTGCTTTTAAAAGGTTGTCCCCAAATGTAAATTTCGAACC
>DHOF01000095.1:5877-14487 GCA_002411615.1 Ruminococcaceae bacterium UBA5397 | reverse complement strand
TCTACCCTTGCACCGGTATCTTCTTTAATTCCATAGATTCTCGCTGGAAGAACTCTGGAATCGTTCAGGACCAGACAGTCTCCAGGATGAAGAAAGTCAACGATATTATGAAAATGCGCATGCTCGATCTTTCCGGTCTCTTTATCAAGCACCATCAATCTGGAGGCATCCCGAGGCTCAATCGGCGTTTGTGCAATCAATTCTTTGGGCAGATCATAAGCAAAATCCTTTGTTTTTAAGTCTTTTAAATCAAGTGGCATATTTATTTAATCTCCTTACCGACAACTTCCAAAATTTCTTTTTAAAATTTGTGAATTGTCATAATCTTTTCTTATTATAAATAAATTGACAATCAATATCAAGCCATGGTAAAATAAATACTTGATAGAGGCGCAAACTGCATGAGTATGAAAGAGTAGGACTGCCGAATTTCCGAAGAGGCTTTCAAAAAGGGTCGTTTGCCGAAGAAAATTGTTTGCGGCAAAACAAACTTTCTGGTTGTGTCGTTTGCGAAAGCAACTCAACTGTCATCATTGCGATGGAGTGCTATCGGATTCGGAAAGATATCTCGAATTCGTTCAGTATCAGAGACTAAAATGATGACCGGCTTTGTCCGGCTTTTTTTATTTTGTTTTGCTAATAAAAATAAATTAAAAAGATTCTCTATCATTAAAATTTAGGAGGTTTCGGTCCATTATGAAACAGTACAAAGTAGGTATCATAGGCGCTACCGGGATGGTTGGGCAGCGTTTTGCGACGCTTCTGGAAAGCCACCCATGGTTTCACGTAACTGCTCTTGCAGCAAGTGCCCGCTCCGCAGGAAAGACCTACGAAGAAGCCGTTGCAGGCCGTTGGCTTCTCTCTTCCCCGATGCCGGAAAGCATGAAAAAAATGATTGTGTTTGACGCGGAAAAAGATGTCGATAAAGTGACGGCACTTGTGGATTTTGTTTTCTGCGCTGTAAATATGAAAAAAGAAGATACAAAAGCACTCGAGGAACTCTATGCAAAGCATGAATGCCCTGTTATGAGCAACAACAGTGCAAATCGCCATACTCCTGATGTTCCGATGATCATTCCGGAAATCAATGCTGATCATGCACAGGTAATTGACGCACAGCGCAAACGTCTTGGGACAAAGCGTGGATTTATCAGTGTAAAATCCAACTGCTCTCTGCAAAGCTATGTTCCTGCAATTCATCCGTTAATGGATTTAAACGTTACTAAAGTTTTGGCCTGCACTTATCAGGCAATTTCCGGCGCCGGAAAAACATTTAAAACCTTCCCGGAAATTATTGATAATGTGATTCCATACATTGGTGGTGAGGAAGAAAAGAGCGAACAGGAACCCATGAAAATCTGGGGTCATGTAGAAAACGGGAAAATTATAAATGCAACTTCTCCTAGCGTTACCAGTCAGTGCCTGCGTGTTCCGGTATCGGACGGTCATATGGCAGCCGTCTTTGCCAGCTTCGAGAAAAAGGCTTCTCTAGAAGAAATTATTGAACGTTGGGAAAACTTCAAAGGAGTTCCGCAGGAGCTAAATCTGCCAAGTGCTCCAAAGCAGTTTCTTCATTATTTCCGTGAACCAGATCGTCCTCAGCCTCGTTTGGAGCGTAATCTGGAAAATGGTATGGCCGTTTCCATTGGACGTCTTCGCCCGGATACACAATATACCATTAAATTCGTATGCTTCAGCCATAATACGCTTCGCGGAGCAGCCGGAGGCGCAGTTTTAATGGCAGAACTTTTGGCCGCAAAAGGCTATCTCGACTAAGTGTTCGGAAAAATTTCGAATGCCAATTTTATTGGAGGAATTAATTGAATTATGAAGCAGCCTTTGTTTACCGGGTCTGCTGTCGCCCTTGTTACCCCTTTTCATGAAGATGGTTCTGTAAATTACGGGCAGCTCGAGCAGCTTTTGGATTTTCACCTGCGAAATCACACAGACGCAATTGTCACTTGTGCAACCAGCGGTGAATCTCCAACATTGACTTCCGAAGAATATTCAAAAATTATTGACCTGACCGTTCGCAAAATCGGGGGCAAAATCCCAGTAATTGCCGGAGCGGGCAGCAATTCCACACAAAAGACTCTGGAGCTTTGCAAAACAGCGGAAGCTCTCGGAGTGGATGGGCTTCTTCTAGTCACTCCGTTTTACAACAAAACTTCACAAAAAGGTTTAATTGCAC
Source organism: Ruminococcaceae bacterium UBA5397 (assembly GCA_002411615.1). Classification (GTDB taxonomy): domain Bacteria; phylum Bacillota; class Clostridia; order Oscillospirales; family Acutalibacteraceae; genus Caproicibacterium. The sequence continues at coordinate 12,296 of DHOF01000095.1, read as the reverse complement.
ATTATACTTTTTTNNCGGTGAATCTCCAACATTGACTTCTGAAGAATATTCGAAAATTATTGATCTGACCGTTCGCAAAATTGGGGGTAAAATCCCGGTAATAGCCGGAGCGGGAAGCAATTCTACGGAAAAGACGCTGGAGCTTTGCAAAACAGCAGAAGCTCTCGGAGTAGATGGACTTCTTCTAGTTACTCCGTTTTACAACAAGACCTCACAAAAAGGTTTAATTGCACATTATACTTTTTTGGCCCAACGAGTACAAAGCCCAATTATTATTTATAATGTTCCATCGCGTACAGGTTTAAACGTTTTACCGTCTACCTATAAAGAACTCAGCTATTTGCCAATGATCAATGGTGTAAAAGAAGCAAACGGGAATATTTCTGCTATCTCCCAAACCATTGCACTTTGTCAAGATGAATTAAATATATATTCCGGCAACGATGACCAAACTCTGCCGATGATGGCTCTTGGTGCAAAAGGTGTTATTTCAGTTTTTGCAAATTGCATGCCGCAAGAGATGCACGATCTGTGCGCGGCAATGTTGCTGGGAGATCTAAAAAAAGCGAATGAGCTTCAAGTAAAATATCTGGAACTTATGAATGCGCTTTTTACAGATGTAAATCCAATTCCTGTAAAAGAAGCTCTAAAGATGATGGGCATGAATTGCGGTCCTTGTCGGCTGCCACTGACAGAAATGGATGAATCCAAAAAAGGACTTTTAAAAAATGTTTTAAACAGTCTTTCTCTTCTCTGAAAATTTCATGAAACAGGATGTGTAAAAAATCATGGGAACGAAAATTTTGATCAGTGGATGTAATGGTCACATGGGAAAAGTAGTCGCTCAGGAGCTGGAAAATCGAAAAAATGCTCAAGTGGTTGCGGGTATTGATTTAAATGCTGTCCCCTGCAAATTTCCAGTTTATGCAAATCCAGTTAATGTAGCTGAAAAAGCAGATGTTATCATTGATTTTTCTAATCCGGCAGCACTCTCTTCCCTACTGTCCTACGCAAAAAACAAAAAGATTCCGGTTGTCTTCTGTACAACTGGATATAGTGAAGAACAGGAAAAAGAGATCAAAAAAGCTTCTGAGGAAATTCCTATTTTTCGGTCTGGAAACATGTCGATTGGAATCAATCTGCTGATTGAGCTTGCAAAAAAAGCTGCAAAAATTCTCGGGACTGATTTTGATGTTGAAATCATCGAAAAACATCACAACCAAAAATTAGATGCTCCCAGCGGAACAGCGTTAATGATTGCAGATGGCATTTCGTCTGTCCGAGATGAGACTCATTATGTCTTTGACCGCCACTCTCAGAGAAAGAAACGTGAGAAAAGCGAGATCGGCATTTCATCTATTCGCGGCGGAACCATTATCGGAGAACATGAAGTAATGTTTGCCGGCCATCACGAAGTGATTACATTAACCCACTCCGCTCAATCGAGAGAAATTTTTGCAATCGGTGCAATTAACGCTGCTTGCTTCCTTGCGGGAAAACCAGCCGGATTTTATCAGATGTCTGATCTTTTAAAAGAAGGGGGGCAATTTTAATGCGTGAAAATGAATCGATCTCCACTACTAGCGAAATTACTCTTGTGACTTTGCTTAACTGTCCAGTTGACCCTGATTTTATTTCAAAGGTGTTTGAAAAGATCGCAGATTTAGGCGTAAATGTAGATATGATTTCTTTTTCGCCAAATCAAGGAGGGTCCACTGCAATTTCCTTTACCATCATGGATGAAGATTTAGGAAAAATTTTAAAATTTACTTCCGCTTTACGAGAGAAAGCGCAAATTAAACCTATTATCAGCAGTAATAACTGTAAGATTAATATTTACGACGAAAATATGGTGCAGACTCCAGGCATGGCTGCAAAAATCTTTGCAGCGTTTTCTTCTATTAATACCGATTTTCGAATCGTTACAACTTCCGATGTAGATATTTCGGTTCTTGTAACAGAAGCAGATTACAACGATACGTTAAAAGCGATTCAAAGTGCTGTTCAAAAAAATTGAATCTTTACATTTTATAAACGAAAAAGCAGCTTTTCAGATAAAAATGAAAAGCTGCTTTTTCGTTTTATTTTATTCTTCCTGAGACTGCGAATGATCAGCTAAACGTGCTTTTAAATACTCAATTCGGTGATCATGGGTACGAATTGCATTCAACATTCTCTCAAGGGTATCCGGCTCCTCTGTATTTTGAAAACGCTCATAGGAGTCTTTAATTCGTTCTCTGCGCTTTTGGAACTCTTCCAATTCAATCTGCAGAGGAACTTTTTGTCCTAACGCGTCCCCATAGACTGCAATCATCGTTTGCTTTGCCTCTGCAAAAGAAACCGTGTCATCTTCGGTTAGCGCCATACTCTCGATTGCTTTCAGAAGCAAGCGCTCCGCTGGTTCTCCTGCATGAAGCCCCTGCATCACTTCATCACGCAGCTGATGAGCTTTGGCTAAATCACTTTCTCTTTGTTTATCATCCATCACAAAAATCCTTTCTCAAAGAATTTAAGATTTCTTCATTTGTTTTATGATCTCTGGATCAGGAGTACAGTAAATCGTTTTCTGCTCTCGATAAATAACCATACCAGGTTTTGCCCCCTGCGGTTTACTGATATAGCGTACCAGCGTATAATCTACGGGGACTTGAGCAGAATCCTTCGCGTGACTGTAAAAAGCTGCCAAAGAAGCGCATTCCAAAATAGCTGTTTCGGAAGGGATTTCCCCAGAAATTTCTAAAATCACATGGGAGCCTGGAACTTTCTGTGTATGAAACCATAGATCGTTTTTGTGCGCTTTTTTTAAAGTAAGCAAGTCATTTTGGTGGTTGTTTCGTCCAACCAAAACAGAATGCCCATCACTGGTCATAAATTTCCACGGAATGGATTCTTTCGGCTGTTTTTGCTTTGTCCCTTTTGGAATTCTGATATATCCCTGCTCCATTAACTCTGCGCGGATTTCGTTTAGATCCCTTTCGAGTTCCGCTCGTGAAAGCTCATCAAAAACGGTATCAAGATAACGAAGTTCTTTTTCTGCTTCATGAATCTGGACGGTCAATATCTGTTCTGCCGTATGCGCTTTCCGATATTCTTTATAATATTTTTGCGCGTTTTGATTGGCCGTTAAGGCTGGATCAAGAGAAATTGTCTTTATTGGCATCGCTTCTTCATAAAAGTTTTCGAGCTGAACTGAAGAAGCACCTTTCTCAATCCGATACAAATTTGCACTCAGCAAGTCTCCGCAAAGTCTTAGTTCATCACGCTTTGCACATTGCTCTAGTTCTCCCCGCTGTGTATTGATTTTCCTGCTTAACCGGTCTGACGAAGTAGAGAGAATATGAAGCAAATCGCGGCTTTTTATCCGCATTCTCTCTACGCGATCTCTCTCTCCATAAAAATCGTCCAACAATTCAGAAAAATTTTCTTTTTGATTGAGTACAGCCTGTGTTCCATACTGGTGAATCGGCAGAAATGAAAAGTCGAACGGCTTTTCATTGTTGGATATCATACATGGAGTTCCAGAGCAATGGAGTACGATTTCTTTTAGTTGTCCTAAAAAGAAAGCCGTACGTTCTTTCATTTCATTAGAAAGAGAGTGATTAAAAAGTTCCTGTCCCCTGCCAATTTGAAACTGCAGCTCTCTGCATACGATCGGAGAAAGTCCTTGTACGCTTTTTAAAAGAGCTTTTGAAAGTTCCATATTGGCGGGCAGCGATTCCATTTTTTGAATGATTTCTTCTGGAGAGAAATCTAAAAGGCAAAGTTTCGCTTGCGGCGGTGGCAGCTCATAGGTAATTCCCGGCAATACCAAACGCTCAGAACTCATTTCTGCGCTTACCCGCTTTAGAGCATCAATCACTTTTCCATTTTCATCAATTAAAATCAGGTTGCTGTAACGGCCCATAATTTCCGCAGCAAGCGTTAAACGGACAGAGTCTCCTAGTTCATTGATGGCATCAAAATCGAGCAGCAGAACGCGTTCCAGCCCCGGCTGACGAATCCCGACTAGTCTTGCTCCAACAAGTCTCTTCCGCAGAAGCATGCAAAGCATCGGCGGGACCTTTGGATTTTCTGGAATCGAAGGAATAAAATGAATTCTTGCACTGTTTGCTCTGGTAGAGAGCAGCAATTTCCACATTCCTTCTCTGGAGCGCAGAATCAAAACAATTTCATTCCGATTGGGCTGATAAAGTTTATCAACTCTTGCCCCCAGTGCTATTCCTTCAATTTCATGTTTTAAATGATGTAAAAATGCGCCATCTAAGGCCATGCGTTAAATTTCCCCCTTAAAGATAAAAAGCCGGACTTTTCATAACGACCGATTTTATCCAACAGACTTCTGGAAAACGGGTCTCTAATTTTTTACGAAGTGGTTCAATAACAACATCTTCTGTAAAGAAATGCCCTGCATCTACCAACGTATAATGACAAGAGTTAGCTTCCACCAAAAAATTATGCTTACTTTCCCCTGTTACAAAAGCATCGCATCCCATTTGCATAGCAGTTTCGAGTAGATCAATTCCTCCCCCACTGCAAAGACCAACTGTACGAATTTGTTTATTTCCTTTCGTATAGCGAAGACCGTCGGCATGTAATGCTTCCTTTACAAATCTTGCAAACTCCAAAGGAGCCATTGGCGTTTTCAAATCCCCCATCAGTGCCTCTCGAAATCCAGGTGCATATTCTTTTAAAGTCCTGATGTTCGTTAATTCCAAGCCATCAGCAAGACAATCATTGACTCCACCATGAGCCATATCCAAATTGGTATGCGCACAAATAGCAGCGATTCCGTTGCGAACCAGCTCATAAGGAGCTGTTCCCGGAATTAGCTTTTTGAGCGGTGTAAAAATAACCGGATGATGGCTTATGATCAATTGGGCTCCTTTTTGCTTTGCTTCTTCTACTACATCTGGAGTAATATCCAAAGCTAAAACTGCAGTAGAGACTTTTTCGGAACCATCTCCGACGAGAAGCCCCGGGTTATCAAAATCCATTGCATGACTAAAAGGGGCAAAACTGTCAATATATTGATAAACATCAAGTGCTTTCGTCATCATAATCCTCTCCTCTTAAAGATTTTCCAGCTTCCGAATCACCAAAATTTCGGCAGCATACCTTTCTTTTTCTGCTTCTTTATGGGAGATCATTGCTCCCTTACGACGCTTCTCCAAATCTTCCAGTTCTTTTCGATAGTAAGCTTTTCCGGCTTCAGAATCCGCACGAATTTGCCCAATATATAAATCTCCCGGGTGTCGACGAATTTTTTCCGGTGCATAGGAAATCAGCATCACAGAATAGACTTTTTTATCATCGATGACAGCTTCTTCTTGCTGCGTAAAAAAGCCATTCTCAAATAAAAACTCCCTAAGTTCAAAGGCTTTTGACATTGGCTGCAAAATCCAATGCTTTTTTGGATTTTTAACCCATGATTTCTGTGATAAAATTTTCATAATCAGCTCGCCGCCCATGCCGGCTATCACAAAATCATCTGCTTCTTCTTCTCCAATTTCCAAAAGTCCGTCAGAAATTCTGGTTTCCACCAGATGGGAGACGTTATACCGCAAAAGATTTTCTTTGGCATTCTGAAGAGGGCCAGGACGAATATCCGAAGCAATGGCATAAAGAATTTTTTGCTGTTTTGCTAAAACAATCGGCAGATAGCCATGATCTGTTCCAATATCGCATAGTCTAACCCCAGAACGAACAAAAGAAGCACAAAGCTGCAAACGTTCGCCAAGCTTAGGAAAAGGACATCCCATTTATAATTTTCGCTCCTTATAATCAGATGCCGTCCGGCAAAACGATCTGTCGGACGGCGTTAGGCAATTATCTGAAAGATTTCATTTAGAGAGATGCTGGTTTAATTTTTCGATCAGCTCGTCCGGATTGATGCCATGTACCATACAGGCATCTTCAAGAGTTTCTCCTCTAGAAGCAGGGCATCCGAGACAATGCATTCCCATCTCTAAAAAATAAGGAGTCGTTGATGGATCTATATCAATAATATCTCCAATAATGGTATCTTTGGTAATCTTCATAAGAGATTCCTCCACACTTTTTCGATTTCTTTTTTCTTTTATTATAATACTCCAAAATTTCTTTTGCAATACAAAATGGTGCCTCAGGTTTTATCTGAGACACCATTTAGATGATGGTTAGATTAAAGAATCAACTTAACCCTGCTGCTCCTTCATCTTTGCAAAGCACTCACTGCAATATACAGGACGGTCTTCACGCGGCTTAAAGGGAACTTTTGCTTCTTTACCGCAGTTTGCGCAAATTGCGGTATACATCTCACGTGCCGGTCTAGCGGCATTCTTGCGGGCATCACGGCAGGCCTTGCAACGCTGGGGTTCATTTACGAATCCCTTGGAAGCATAGAACTCCTGTTCGCCGGCGGTGAAAACGAATTCAGCGCC